>DYDE01000168.1 GCA_020718065.1 Marinifilum sp.
AATCTGTGGCAAAGAAATAACAACAACAAATTGCTGATGCACAGCCCGAGGCAAAGCCTCGATGGATTCATTGATTAAATTTATTGTTTTTGTGTTCGTTTTACAATAAAACATAAGTGGCTGTATTTATAAATCCAGACCATCAGGCTGAAATTTTAATAAATGTCTTTCTGGTGCAACATGAACAAAGAATGCAGAACTTGATTTTTTTTTGAAAATAAAAATAATTTACCGTTAAATTAATAATCACTACCGTTAATAAATTTCCACTTGACTTTAGAATCTCAATATACTACTTTTGATAGAAGAAACTATTTTATTAGAAAATACATTTTAAAAACTATTAAAAAACTAAAAGAAGCCGAAAAAAAAAGAACATACCAAAGGATATGTAAAAAAAAAGGCGAAACAATGAACAATATCTAATTAAAATAATTAATAATTTAAATATAGGAGATTCATATTATGAGTAAACCTAGCATTTCAGCAACTTTAACAGACGCTGACGTAGAAACAATAAAGACGAACATCAATGATTCTAAATTACTGATGCCTTTCCTGTTAAACTTATCTTTAGAAGAACGTGCCGGGCTCCGAACAATCGGCAGCAAGCGCGAAGGCTATGTAGAGGATGTGTATAACACCTCCCTTGCAAACGCCGAAGCGCTGCCTGCAGAATTTAAAACAGATGCTTGGACCAAAGAAGAATTGCTTGCAAAGCAATTGGTAAAAGTAAGAGATGTAGTTTCTTCTTTTATGGAAGCTATTGAAGATACTCTTTTACTGCTTGGCAATGAGCGTATTCATAATGCAGATCTGGCTTATGGACATTTGAAACAATCGGCAAAGAACAATTCTTCAATTACAAATGATATAGAAAGAATTGCACGCCAGTTCGATGGCATGGGGCGCAGAAAGAACATCAGCACATTTACCATTGCTCCTCAAACTACGGTAGAAGTAGAAAATGTAGTAACCAAAACAAAGGTAGTAAATACGGGCGATACGGTGCTTCGTTTTAAAGCCGGTTCCGATCTGGCAAATAAGGTGAAAATGGCAACCATCACCATCAATCCGGGTAGTTCGGCATTGATACCTGTTAAATGTTCCATTATTTCAATAGAAAATACCAGTGTGGATGCAACTGGCAGTTTTAGTGTAAAAACAAAGTAATTTTCTTTCTTTTAATCTGTTGAAAACCTCGGGGCTAAGCCCCGAGGTTTTTTTTTGATCAATTTGTTGTTGTTTTGCTTGCCACAGATTTCGCAGATTATCACAGATTGTTCTGCGTAAATCGGTGTAATCTGTGGCGAATACAACACCTACACTTCGAAGCTTTGCTTCGGGTTTGTTCATCTATGAAAGGAGGCTGTCTAAAAAGGCCTTTGTGTTTCTTTGTGTAAACCCTTTGTGAACTTTGTGGTTAAGCTAAACGATAATATTCAACATCTTACAAAATATCAATTGCATGAGAATTAAAATTAACCAATAAAATTAGTGTTTTTAGAAAGCCTCTTTTTTATTGAATTTATTTTCCAAAAAAGAAAAAAACTTTACCTCCTCCCCTATTTTTCTCAACCTTGAGTTTATAAAAAGAACCTCCTTCTAAAAACAGAAAACCAATGAGTTAAACTGGGTTTGCACTGAACGAAGGTAACTTAATTTTCACTTAAGGTGGAGTTCCCTGCTGTTAAACCAAGTTTTCTCTGACCAAAGATAACTTAGCTCCATGTTAAGCAAGTGTACCTCTCACTTAAACCAGCTTAGCTCCAGATTAAACTGACCTACCTCTGACCAAGACTAACCTACTTCCGACCTAAGCTGACCTACCTCTGACCTAAGGTGACCTACCTCCGACCTAAGCTCACCTACATCTGACCTAAACTCACCTACCTCCGACCTATGCTGAGCTACCTCCGACCTGAGCTCACCTACTTCCGACCTAAGCTCACCTACTTCTGATCTAAGCTCACCTACTTCCGACCTAAGTTCACCTACCTCCGACCTAAGCTCACCTACTTCCGACCTAAGCTGACCTACCTCTGACCTAAGCTGACCTACTTCCGACCTAAGCTGACCTACCTCCGACCTAAGCTGACCTACCTCTGACCTAAGCTCACCTACCTCCGACCTAAGCTGACCTACCTCCGACCTAAGCTCACCTACCTCCGACCTAAGCTGACCTACCACCGAACCAAGACTGACCTACTACCGACCCAAGACTGACCTAACACTGATGTAAACCCACCTGACATTTTGCAATACTTTTAAACGCCTGCCTAAAAGCCAGTTAAGCCCATGTTTAACCATAGCAAAAAAAAGTGAAAGCATTGTGAGGATAAGGGTAAAAACCTATAATAACCTCTAAAAAAACCAAAAAAAACCAAAGAAAAATTTTAAAACAGGGTGGAAAGATCAAACAGTTTCAGAAAGCGATCTGGTTCATACCAGAAAAAGACAAAAAGCATCAATCCCTCTGTATTTTTAATTTTCCTTCGCGCCAGGCTTTTATAAAAGAAGCCCAGGCAAGAGGATTCAATAAATTATTGGGGGGCAATTGACCGGCATAATATAATTTGCTTATTCGCTGATTCAGAAAATTATTATAATTGAT
This sequence comes from Marinifilum sp., assembly GCA_020718065.1. Taxonomy (GTDB): domain Bacteria; phylum Bacteroidota; class Bacteroidia; order Bacteroidales; family CG2-30-32-10; genus CG2-30-32-10. The sequence continues at coordinate 2,615 of DYDE01000168.1, forward strand.
ATTAGAATTAGGATATTCGGCCCAGCTATCTTTCAAATCCATCAACAAAGCAAAGTTCTTGACCGCTTTTTCATAATCATCATCAGGGATATCAATTTTAACAAAAGCTTTCTTAAACTGCTCGTAGGTTGGCCAGGGATAAATTACGGCCTCCTTCAGACAAATAGTATCTACGGTCATTATCTGGATCAACGAATACCTGTCCTGAGTGAGCGTATCTGGTAATTTATAAATGGAATTCTTAAAACCCAGGGCTGAAAAAACTATTTCATCATTCTTTTCAACCACCATCGAAAAGAAACCAAAATAATCGGTCATCGTTCCCCTTCCGGTAGCTCTTACAATAACATTTGCAAAAGGAACCGGCGTTATCGTATCAGGCGAAAGCAATACCCCCGAAAGCTGAATAACATCATTTTTCGGCAGCTGCACTTGCGAAAAACAACTAATTCCCAAATAAAGAATGAAAATGACAGAACAAGCTATTTTTTTCATTTGCTTTTTTAATTCAAAATTACAATGCGAATGTACAAAAAAAACGCTGCCGTTATTTTATTAACGGCAGCGAAAAAACAAAAATTATGAAAAACCAAACAATTAATTATTTTAAAAAGCCTTTGTCTAAAGCTTCCTTAAGGCATGCAGTAATACCTTTTTTATTGATATTTTTCAATGCAGAAGTAGATACTTTTAAAGTAATCCAATCATTTTCTTCAGGAATATAAAACTTTTTAATCTGTAAATTAGGATTAAATTTTCTTTTAGTTTTAATATTTGAGTGGGATACAGAGTTTCCACCTATCGCTTTCTTACCTGTTAAATCACAAATTCTTGACATTGTAGCTTTTTTAAAATTTATTCGAATTAAGGGTGCAAAATTATATAAAAAAAGTAATTTATCAAATTTTTAATTAAAAAATAAACAAACATTTCCTTAATACTTTGTAAACTATTTGTTTCACAATGATTTTATGCTTCATTAAAACTTAATAATTAGTGTTTGCCAAAAAACTCAGTCTCAGAAACGAAATTATTGGCGTTTTATTGCTGACACTAATTAGTATTTGCCAGAAAACTCAGTGTCAGATAAGAAAACGTCAAGAATGAGGCTTTCGTAGTTTTGAAAATCAAGGAGTTTACATGGGTAAACGACTGTTTTCAAAACAAGAATAACGAAATTATTGGCGTTTTATTGCTGACACTAATTATGGGATGATCACATTCAAAGATAAAGGATTAATCCTTATGTTGAGTTCAGTTGTTAGTTTCAACGAATCACCATCAATATGTATTTTGTTATTCTTTTTCCTTAATATATTTATTTCTTTGGCTTTTATTACTTCCAGGTACTTTGTTTTATCAAGACGTTTATTAAACAACAAATGAGCATAAAACGGAGCTTTAATAACAGGAACCTTTTTTAAAATACAAATATCAAGAAGCCCGTCATTTATTTGTGCTTCAGGAGCAATTGATGTATTGTATCCAAATTGATTCGAATTAGCAAAGCTTATCAACAAAGCACGTCTTTTTATTATTATACCATCCAAAGTAATAACATATTTTTTTGGTTTATATCTTGGATATTCTTTAAACGTAACTTTAAAATAAGACCAGAATCCCCTGCGTTTACATTTGGCAAACTTATTTGCAACAAGTGCATCAAAACCCACACCGGCTATACTAACAAACAAACGATCATTTATAGTTGCCGTATCTATTTTTTGAGTTTTATAATTATTAATTACAGCTATTGCATCATTTATATTGAATGGAATATGAAGATGCCTTGCCAAACCATTGCCCGATCCAGTCGGAATAACTCCCAAAACAATATCTGAACCCATTATTCCTTTTGCAATTTCGTTAATAGATCCATCACCTCCGACAGCAACAACTGCATCATAATTTTGAGCTACAGCTTCAATACAAATTTCAGTTGCATGTTCCGGAGCATTTGTATAAGAGATATCGTAATCGAAAACAGATTTATCAAGGCTTTTTCCCAAAGCCGATTCTACTATTTTTTGTTTTCCAATTCCGGAAATTGGATTAATAATAAACTTTATTTTTTTCTTTTCCATGATTATTACTTGCTTTTAATAATCATTTTATTATTTATCAGACGACTATTATGACTTTGTATAACAGCCTTGATCTTTTTGGTTAAATAATTTTCAATTGCTAAATTTGAACCCAGTAAATTATTGTTTAACAAACTATCTTGTTTAATATCGAACAAAGATATCGCTTTGGTGCCGTCAAACTGTAAAGCATATCCATTTTCTATTAACTGGTAAGTATTGTTAATAAAATTTATTGCAAAATGTTCGGCAGTAGTATCGAATACACTCTTGCCAAATGCAATATACGGTTTGTCATAATTCAGATAATCTAAAACCGATGGCATTATATCAATTTGTTGGGTAGTAGTGTTAATAACTTCTTTTATTAAAGTATCGGGTTTGTAATAAAGAATTGGAATCGAAAAAATCCCTAAATTATTCTGGTAAAAAGGATAATATGCTTCCGAAGTATGGTCTGCTGTTAATATAAATAAGGTATTCTTAAACCAGGGCATTTTTTGGGCTGTTTTAAAGAACTGAGACAATGCATAATCGGTATATTCAATACTTCTGTGAATTGGCAAAGCTCCTTCCCTAAACTTGTTATTATATTTTTCGGGAACAGAATACGGATGATGAGACGAAAGGGTAAATATTTCTGCAAAAAAAGGCTGAGTACTTTCATTAAGTTTGTTGGCAAAATATTGCAGGTACTCTTCATCATAAATACCCCACTTACCATCAAAATCTCTTTCATTGTTATATTCCTTTCTTCCATAATATTGATCAAATCCTGCCATTTTTGCATAAGAATCAAATCCCATAGTTCCATTGGTGCCACCATGAAAAAAATAAGATTGATAACCCTTTTCTTTAAGTAAATTAGGAATACTATATATGGCATCTCCGGCATATATGGAAGAAATATATGGATTGTTCATCAAATTTGGAATACTCGATGTAACTGCCGGTATTGCATCAATAGAACGTTTCCCGTTAGCAAATGCAGTATTAAAATAAACACCTTCTTTTAACAGAGAATCAAGAAAAGGAGTATATCCCTTATATTTCCCATCCTCAAGATTCTTATTTATTGATCCAATGTATTCTTTTGAAAAACTTTCGAGGATTATTATTACAATATTTGTATTTTTAAATGCCCCTTTGTCCTTTGGCAAATGAATCGGAGAATATATTTTTTCAAGTTCTGTTTCGGTTTTGTAAAATTTATAATCCTCCAGTTCTGTTTTATTGATGGTTTTAATAATACTAAATGGAGTATTAAGAACCAATGCAATATTTTTTGAATCGGTAAAACGCCCTGCACTTATAATAGAAATAGGTTTCAATTGAAAACCTCCTCTGATCCCGATAATACAAATAAATAAGTATGTAAAAAATAATGATGTTTCTATCGAATAATACTTAAATTTATTTTCTTTAACTTTTTTATCAGAAACGACTTTTGTAAAATTGTAAAAGAAAATCAGTAAAAAGATCAATAAGATCCAAATGATAACAACATACTTGAAATCAGTAATGTATTGTTTTAATAAAACTGTAAAATCATCTCCTATACCAATTATATTAAATATCTCACTTGTCATTCTTCGCGAAGTGAATTTAAAAAACTCAAAGTCAACACAATTACCTAAAAATGCAAATGCATTTGGTATTACATAAAAAAAACCTGCAATTCTCTGGTAAATTCTATTATATCTAAACGAAAAGGGGATGGATAATAAAGTTATAAACGGGATATTAAAAACAATTATTGCAACTAAATCGAATCTTACACCATTTAGAAAAATTAAAATTAATTCAGAGAAAGATAGATCTGAAAAGTAAGAAGCATTAAAAATATAAAATAAAAACCTTAATATAGAATAGAGTACTAAAAGAAATGCAAGCCTGAGAAGCAGGTTTAAGTGAATATTGCGCTTAAAAACAGAATTGTTTTGCATAATCGCAAAAGTAGTATTTTTTAATAAAATTTAAATCTGAAAACAAAAAATAAAGGAAGAATTATATTAAACTTTTACACCTATTACCAATACATCATCTATTTGAATAGTATCTTTTTTCCATTCTTTAAATATTTCTAAAAGTTTTTCCTTTTGAATTTCCATAGGAAAATCCTGAATTTGAATTAAAGTTTCCTTAAATCTTTTACTCATAAATTTTCTTTTCTCAGGCCCTCCAAACTGATCAACATACCCATCTGAAAAAACAAAAATAGTATCGTTTTTCTGTAATTGAATTGTATTATTTGTAAAACCTGTAAAGGTCCCAGAAAAAGGTTCTCCAATAGGTTGTTTATCGGGTTTAAATTCTAAAACCTCATTATTTCTCAAGATATACAATGGATTATGAACTCCAGCATATTCTAAAGTATTGGACTTTTTATTTAAAGAACATAAAACCAGATCCATTCCATCCCTAACAGCAGTACTTTCATTTGTTTGCCGAAGTGTTTCATTTATTCCCTTACTGAGAGAATTTAATATTTCATTAGGCTTGGTAAGACCTTGTTCGTTAATAGCCTGTTTTAATAAACTATAACCAACAAAGCTCATAAAAGCACCAGGAACTCCATGTCCCGTACAATCGACAGCAGCATACAACACAGTATCATCTTTTTCTGAAAACCAAAAGAAATCACCACTAACAATAGATTTTGGCAAATACAATACAAACGAATTAGGCAAAACTTTATTAATAAAGTGCATTGGTGGCAATATGGCTTCCTGAATCCGAAGTGCATACTTTATGCTATCAGTCATATCCTTATTGATTCTTTCAATTTGATTTCGCTGAATAGTTATTTCATCTCTTTGAGTTGTAATTTCTTCTTTTTGCTGACGTAATTCTTCGTTCTTTTCTTCAATCTCTTTATTCTTTCTCAATATCTCAGCATTTTTTCTGGCTAATTCCTCTTCCAGATTATCTTTATCATATAATCGCTTGATAATTGATTGGAGAACACCTTTTGACACCTCAATATTCTTGCTCATGATATTAAAAAAGGTATCCTGATCAAGACGAAGCAATTCTGTAGGTTCTAATGTTGTTACCGAAGCCGAACGAACCTTTGCATCCAATAAAGAAAACTCTCCAAAGAATTGCTCATTTTTTAGTGTGGTAAAAATATAATCCCCATCATGCACCTTAACACAGCCTTCTATAATTATAAACATTGAATTACCATAATCACCCTTTTTAAAAACACTTTCATTCTCATTAAAATGAATATTTGTTAAAAGTTTGGCAATTTCAATTAGATTTTCTTCAGAAGTATCTGAAAAAAAAC
>DYDE01000030.1 GCA_020718065.1 Marinifilum sp.
GTAGATTCATTTTATTATCGTTTCTACAAAGATAATATTATTTAGGTAAGGTATGAGATAAGCATAAAAATTAATATCAGGTTTTACAATAAAAAACCAATCAATTAAACATGTTTTTTAAAAAAAATTGATAATTCTATTTTTCATTGATATGTCAAAACTTACCATGCCATAAAACATAAATTTTATGCTATTGCAAAAATTTACCAAATCTATTTATCTTAAAATTTAAAAAGATACTTACTTGATGATTTACTGAACAATACGGTCTATTAATTATATTTTATGTTTAAGTAGTAAGTTGATTTAATTTTAGAAATTTGACTTAAAAATTTATAAATTGCTGAAAATGTATTAAATTTATACGCTAATGGTTTTAGGCAATGAACCAATGAAAGAAGACAACAAAAACTATTCAGAAGAGAAAATACTCCGGCAAAAGGCAGAAGAACTATTGCAAAAACAAAATTCTATAGATATATCTTCTATGACCGAAGCAGAAATACTGAGTATGCTTCACGAACTTAATATTCAGCATTTAATGCTCGAATTGAAGATTGCGCAACTTGAGGAAGAAAAAAAACAAGAAGACAAAGAAACAAAATATCATACTCTATTGGAATTTGCACCTGATGCTTTTTTTCAGGGAGATTTAACTGGTAATTTAATAACAGTAAACGATAAAGCTATAGAACTCACTGGTTATTCAAGAGATGAACTTCATTCTATGAATATATCAGCACTATTTAATTCAAATGAATTAAACAGCAATCCATTAAAATATGTTCTATTAAAACAAGGAGAAACAATTAAGAATGAAAGTGTAATTACCAAAAAAAACGGAGTAAAAATTCAAGTAGAAATGAACTCTAATAAAATGCTTGATGGAACCTATCAGTGTTATATGAGAGATATTACAGATAGAAAAAAAGCAGAAGAGGCATTAAAAGAAAGTCAGCAATTGTTTCAAAACCTCACTCAGGTTTCTCCAGTTGGGATTTTCAGAACCAGAACAGATGGATATACTACATTTGTTAATCCCCGTTGGTCTGAATTATCAGGTTTGTCTTTTGATGAAGCAATAGGATATGGATGGCTAAAAGCTGTTCATCCTGATGACAGAGAACGTCTGGCAAAAAATTGGGATTCTGATGTAGAAAATCAGGAAGCATCAGACGCAGATTATCGCTTTCTAAAACCAGATGGCAGCATCGTATGGGTAGTTGGTAATGCTGTACCAGAATATAGAGATAACATCATACATGGTTATATTGGAACTATTACTGACATAACAGAAAGAAAACAAGCAGAAAAGATACAAACCCTTTTATTTAAAATATCTCAGGCTGCTAATTATTCTCAATCACTAGATGAATTTTATATTACTCTATATGCAAACTTAAAAGAAGTTGTTAATACAGATAATTTGTTTATTGCAATCCATAATAAAAAAGACGATACTTTGTCTTTTCCTTTTTTTAAAGACACAAAAGCAAAAAATCCGGGAAGTAGAAAATTTGGGAATGGCTTAACTGAATATGTAATTAAAAATAAAGCTCCCCTTCTTAAAGATGAAAAAGGCTTATTAGAAATGTTTGAAAAAGGAATAGCCAGTCAAATATTATCGGTTTCAAAAAGTTGGTTAGGAGTGCCTTTAAAAACACAGGATGAAATAATTGGAGTATTGGCAATTAAAAGCTATACTGATGACGTAAAATTTGGAGAAATAGAAAAAGACATACTAATATATTGTTCAGAACAAATTGCTATAGTTTTAAAACAAAAACACAATGAAGAATTAAAACGAAACGTACAACTGGCTGAAAAAACCGCACAGATAAAACATCAGTTTCTTGCCAATATGAGCCACGAAATGCGTACCCCAATGAACGGCATACTTGGTATGGTCGATTTTCTTTTACAAACTAAACTTGATGAAAAACAACTTGACTATGCAAAAACAATTAAGAATTCATCTGAAACATTATTAAATCTTATTAATGATGTACTTGATTTAGCCAAAATAGAAGCTGGTACAATGAAAGTAACACCCAATGAATTCAATATTCATAAGCTTTTAAATGAAGTATTAAGTTTATTTAAGGCATCCATTGAGCAAAAAGGGCTTGCTATTAATCTGTATTATTCAAAAGACCTTCCTGATTTCTTGATTGCTGATAAAAACAGAATAAATCAAATTATCAACAACCTGCTTTCAAATGCTATTAAATTTACAAATAGTGGAAGTATTTCTATTTTTGTTTCAAAACAAAAAGATGATGAAAGCAATAATTTGAAATTTCTGAATGAGCACAATGAAAAAAAAATAAAAGTTAGAGTTGAAGTAAAAGATACAGGAATTGGTATAAGTAAAGAAAACCAAGCTGATTTATTCTTATCATTTAGCCAGATAGATTCAACATATACAAGAAACTACGAAGGCACAGGACTTGGATTGGCTATTTCTAAAAGATTAGTTGAATTGATGGGAGGTGAAATCGGATTAAATAGCGAAATGGGGAAAGGAAGTACTTTTTGGTTTACTTTTGAAGCAATTCCTATTTCAGAATCATCTTTAAATGAAGCACCTAAAACCAATCCGAATAATATAAAATACAATTTTAACCTTAAGGTTTTATTGGTAGAAGACAAATATATCAATCAGAAAGTTATTACATTGATGTTGCATAATGTTGGATGCAAAATAGAAGTTGCAAATAATGGTATGGAAGCATTGAAAATATTTGAAGAAAATAATTGTGATCTTATACTTATGGATATCCAAATGCCGATCATGGATGGGGTTACTGCTGTAAAAGAGTTAAATAGAAGACACTCGAAGCTACCACCTATTATTGGGTTAAGTGCAAATGCCATGGAAGGTGATGCTGAAAAATATATTGCTGAAGGCATGGATGATTATTTATCGAAACCTGTTTCTGCTGAACAGTTATATGAAAAAATCATCAAATGGACGGGTAAGAAATAATTAATAAAAACAGTTATTTTTTGTTAAATATTAAAGTAAAAGAACAAAATAGCGTATATAAATGTGGCTAGTAAAATTCCTCTTCCTGTGTAATCGAATTTCATTTTTAACATATAGAAACGAAAAACCAAAACATTCATAAAAATACAAATAAGATGCAAGGTAGAATCTTTTAAAAAGGCGACCCCTTGATTCGTACTTGCTAAATATTTGTTTACATAATATAAAATCAGAAAACTTATAGCAGGAGTTAATAAACCAAGGGCTATTCCCAATATCCAGGTGTCTTTTTTCAGAAATTTAAACATTGAATTTCCAGTTATTAAGTAAAGGTATAGTTTTATAAGCTGTAAGATCAATTTGTGTTGGAACAATAGTAACGTATCCCTGTTCTAATGCCCATTCATCAGTATCCTCAGAATTTTCATTTTTCTTAAGATAACCCGTAAGCCAATAATAATTCCGATTATGTGGGTCAAGTCTTTCATCAAATTTTTCTACCCATATAGCTTTAGCTTGTCTGCATACTTTAATCCCTTTTATTTTATCTCTTGATATTGCAGGAATATTAACATTCAAGCAAACACCTTCAGGCAAACCATGTAAAATCAAATTTTCTGTTATTGTCTTAATATAGTCATGGCAAGCAGAAAAGTCAGCATCCATAGAATAATCTAATAACGAAAACCCAATTGCTGGAATTCCTTCAATTGCAGCTTCTATTGCAGCAGCCATTGTTCCAGAATATATAACACTTATTGTGGAATTAGATCCATGATTAATTCCTGAAACAATCAAATCGGGACGATGTGGAAGAACTTTGTGCATTGCAAGTTTTACACAATCTACAGGTGTTCCATTGCATTTATACTCAACTATTTCATTGTCAATATCAACTTTGGTAATTCGTAAAGGTTCATTAATAGTTATAGCATGTCCCATTCCTGATTGAGGTTTATCAGGTGCCATAACATATACTTCTCCCAAATGTTTCATAGTATTTACCAAACTACGAATGCCAGGAGCTGCAATGCCATCATCATTTACTACCAATATAACTGGCTTTCCCATTTCTTTTTTTTGCAAAATTACAAATTTTGCCTCAAAGATAAAACATTAACTTAAATGTTTAGATGCAATATTAAAAACCTTATCAAAAGCTTTGTTTACTTCTAATTTATTTTTTTCATTAGCAGGAAAAGGAGTTTCATGTCTATATTCAAAAGAAAAATCAAGAATCTTTGTAAATATCTTTCTTTTTCTATCCTCCCCTTTTAAAAAGTTAACAACTTCATAGGGAGGAACTACTGTATCTTTTTCTAATAAGAGTGCTGCAATATTATCAGATAATTCATTTAGTCGTTTATTTCGTATTTCTTTCATTTTATGATAATCGAGCATAGATTTAAAATAAAAGCTTGCTGAATTAAGCTTCTGAAAATAAGATGACATTTTCTTATCTATGATAAGTTCTTTTTCGAGATGTTCTATAAAATAAGAATAAATAGCAATGTTGGCTTCACTATCTAAAATGTATTTTGATACAGGCGACATACGATTAAATGTAGCACCACCACAAAAAATAAACAGTTTGGTATCTGTAAACCAATTGTTTTCGTTAGTGAATAATATAATTTCTGCAAGCATGGAACCTATAGAGTATGAAAAAATATTTATTCCAGCATCTTTGTCCAAATTAACAAACTTACCACTTCTTAAAAGTTTAACAAACTGAATGAAGTCGCAATAACTTTCTAAACCCGACCAAAAAAAATGTTGAGGATTATATTGCAATCTTGTACTGATAGCTGCATTTGCAAAGGAAGAATCGACAATTGTAGGAAACATTTTCTTGCGTTCATCTGATACTTTGCTCATTATTTTTTGGTTACTCCATTCTGCAGGAGTTCTGTTCATATGAAAAGCAATGGGAAACAAAACCACTGAACTGTTCGTTTGTTCAACCAATCTTTTAGCCCATGGCAAATATTTGGTCCAATCCTTTTCATTTAATCCATGAAGCAGAATAGTTATTTTTTTTGATTTACTTGCTTTCGGGTTTGTAAAAACCGTAAACTTATATAATTTGTTTTCAATTATATCTGCATCATCAATATTAATTATTTTATACTGATAAGGAGAACTGATACCATTTAATGACAAACTATCATTTCTTTCTTTATTTAAATCCTTTATTTGAGGTAGAAACTCATAGTTTTCTGAAATAAAAGAACTGTTGTAAATAGTAAGACCATTATCCAGATCAATTTTATCGTCATTAACATTAAAACATTCCTTTAAATGTATATAATCATCATAATAACTCATAGGCAAATATTTATAACATTATTTTGCAAAAGTAATAAAGTTAATTTACCTATTAAACAATCATTCTACAATTATTTCATCTACAAATATCCACGAAGGATTTCCTGCACCTAAATGCCATGTGGGTATTTTCCCATAATTTTTAGCTTTTACCCGAATGTATCTTCCTTTTACATTAACATTAGCATCAAAATCCTTAATTAATGAATTATAATCATTATCAGAAACATCGTTTTTAATTGTAGAAATCATAATAAAGTTAACACCATCATCTGATATTGCATATTCAATTATGCTTGGCATCCAAATCCAAGAAACAATATCCTGCAAAAATCCTGTAGATATTTTATGAATGTTTTGAACTTTTCCAAGATCAATTACTGCTTCAAAATCTTTACCATTATAACCCTGCCATGCACCAAGTCTGAAGTTTTTACCACCTCTTATGTAATCAATTAAACCTTCAGCACCTCCGGCGGTATATTGGTTATCGTATAAAGAAATTAGTTTTACACTTCTACCTTCAGGTATTTTAATAAACTGGGCAGTTACAATATAACTTTTCCCAAATCCCTTTTGATATGAAATTGCTTTAAGAGTTGATGTTTCATTAATTTCTATTGGATTAACATATAATGATTTTGTAGAATCAGGTTCAGTTCCATCCAATGTATAAAATATCCTGGTATCAGTTGTTATTTTATTAATTTCAATCTTTTTTGAAGTAAAAAAGGTTTTTCCATTGGTAACAAAATAGGGAACCGGAACTATTTTATTTTCAGAAATAGATGTTACAGGAACATCTGCATCATTTGTTCCCCAATTTTTATCGGGCGTTTCTCCCATAGTAAAAACAATTTCACCTCCATTCATAATATCACTATGGAGAATAAAACAATTATTGTATTTTTTGCCATTCATTGTTGCAGATTGAATATAAATATTTTTATCTAAAACATTATCAGCTTTGATAATGAATTTCTTTCCGTTTTCAAGATTGATAGTTACTTTCTTGAATAAAGGTGTCCCAATTGCATATTCTTCATTACCCGGACAAACAGAATATAATCCCATTGCACTCATCACATACCATGCTGACATTTGTCCACAATCTTCATTCCCACATAAACCATCAATAGTTGGCTTATACATCTCGTCCATTATTTTTCTTACTATTTGTTGTGTTTTCCATGGTTTATTAATATAGCTAAAGAGATATGCCATATGATGACTAGGTTCATTGCCATGGGCATACTGACCAATAAGTCCAGTAATATCTGCTTGTTCTCTTCCTGAAACTTTGTTACTGGTAGAAAACAACTCATCTAATTTGTTTTCAAGTTTTAGCTTCCCTCCCATCAAATCAAAAAAACCTGTTATATCCTGAGGAACGTAAAAACTATATTGCCATGCATTTGCTTCAGTATAATTAAAATTAACTTCAGTTGGCACAAAAGGAGAATACCATCCTCCATTAAATTTAGCTCGCATAAAACCAGTAGTATTATCAAAAAGGTTTTTATAATACTGTGCACGTTTTATATAATTTAAATAATCTTCCTTTTTGCCAAGCTTTAATGCCATCTGCGCAATACACCAATCATCGTATGCATATTCAAGGGTTTTTGAAACAGATTCAGCTTCCCATTCAGATGGAATAAACCCAAATTTTTTATATGCATCAAGCCCCAAATGATCAAGTTCGGCACTATGTTTCATAGCTTCAAATGCTTTTAAAGCATCGAAACCAACAATACCTTTTATATATGCATCAACAATTACAGGCACAGAATGATACCCGATCATACAATAAGTTTCATTACCAGATAGCTCCCAAACAGGAAGAATTCCACCATAAACATATTGGTTAATAAATGTATTTATAAAATCGCATGTTCTTTTTTGATCAATAATCGTGAAAAGAGGGTGTTCAGCCCTATATGTATCCCATAATGAAAAAACCGTATAATTATCATAACCATTTGCCTGATGTATTTTCAAATCAGCACCACGGTATTGACCATCAACATCCATATATAGATTAGGATTAAGCATAGCATGATATAATGCAGTATAGAAATTGGTTGTTTGTTCTTTTGAACCTCCTTCAACTTGTATTTTCCCCAATTCTTTATTCCATTCAATAGTAGCATTACTTTTAACTTTTTCAAAATTCCAGTCTGGAATTTCTGATTGAAGATTATTATATGCTCCATCAGTACTAACACCAGAAATACCAACTTTTGCATAAACAGCTTCGTTTTTTTCTATTTTAAAGTTGAAATATGCTTTTACATTTTTTCCAATTCCTTCTTTTGTATTTGGTTTTACAATATCATCCAAAGCAATACTATAACTTGCTATAGGTTTAGAAAATTTAATGTAAAAATAAACATATTGATCTTCAGCCCATGCTTTTGAACGACGCATTCCTTTTATTTCAGAGTTGCTTACTACTTCAATATATGATTCAATAACATCATCGCGGTGCTGAAGATCAATAATTATACCTGCATTATTGTTTTCAGAAAAGGTATATTTATGAAATCCTACACGTTTTGTTGCTGTTAATTCTACATTAACATTATATTTATCTAATTGTACACGATAATAACCAGGTGAAGCAGTTTCATTTTTGTGATTAAATGTAGAAGCATAGTTTGTATTTATCAAATTAACATTTCCAGTATATGGCATTAAAAGAATATCGCCATAATCAGAACAACCCGTTCCACTCAAATGAGTGTGAGAAAATCCATATATAATACTATCAGAATAATGATATGCAGAACATCCATCCCAACCTGTTAATCGAGTATCAGGACTTAGTTGAACCATGCCAAAAGGAACAGAAGCTCCCGGGTATGTGTGCCCATGTCCACCAGTGCCAATAAATGGATTAACATAATCAGTATATCTGGGTGATTGTGCTTTTAAATGTGTAAATAAACCGATAGTTATCAATAGTAAAGCAAATTTTAATTTATTCATATTATTATTATTTAGTTTTTTTATTTAAAGGTTTCCAAAATTATAAAATAAAACGATTTAGGTTATAGTATTTAGTAAAAATACTAACTGTTCAATTTAAGTATTATTACATCATGTTTCATAAAATCTACTGTATGAATAATTTGTTTATACTAATAATTTTGTAATGTTCTGAATCTAGTCTATTACTATAATAAAATATGTTAAACAAGAACATTAAAGCAAATGCAAAACATTAAAGAAAAAAGCAATGAAAACCATATATACCTTAAAATTTCTTCTGATTTTCATAACATTATTTGTTATAAAAAGCACAATAGCACAAGAAAAAAAAGATTTAAGTCAAAATTCATTTAAATCTTCAAATATGCTTGGCGGTTATAATATAGAAGGAAGTCTTCATATATTTATCTATGACAATGCCAATATGCAAGTATATCGTTATAATAATGGAACTTGGAGAAATCAATGGTATGGGACGAGTAGCAAAAGTATTTGGCTATATGCAGGAGGAGCTTCATATAGCGGCAATGGGGGATATTTTCAAGGTAATTCAACAATATTATCAACAGTTAGTAATACAAATATAAATGCAAATACAAATGAATTAATTTTAGAAAATAATGGAACAATTAGAATAAAACAAATCACATTTTATCCTCCTGGGTCAAATATAGTTAATTATAAGTGGGAAATAACCAATATATCAAATACTGAGATTAATGATCTGCGTTTTTTTTCTGGAGGAGATACGTACTTATGTGGAGGTGATAATGGAGCAGGTTTTTGGTCATCTAATGACAATACAGTTGGTGTAAAAAAAACAATAGGTAACACATTACAAAGACTATATATGGAAGGAATTACAACTCCTTATGCTTATGAAAGCAGAACATATTGGGCAGTATATATGAGTATTATTGGTAATGCATTAACGAACACAGTAGATGAAGATGAAGGAATTGATAATGGTATGGCATTAGAATATCGCATACCAAGTATTGCTCCAGGAAGCACATGGACTATTGTTGCAGTTGAGAAATTCAGCACCTCTCCTATTACTAATGTAATTGTTACTGCACCTTTATCAGGAGAAATTGCAGCTGGATCATCTACTGATCTGAATTTTACTTTAAAAAACAGAACAACAAGTCCAACAACTGTTACATTAACTCCTTCAATTAATTTATCCGGATGGTCTGCAGAATTATTAACGCCTTCTTCTCCTTTTAATTTAACAGGAAATGCAAGTCAAGAAGTTATTATAAGGGTTCATTGTCCGGTAGGAACAACTATGGGAACTAATGCAAAAGTTACTTTAAATGCAATAAATGCAAATGGAACAGCAAGTGATTATTGTAATATCATGGTTTCAGATATACCTGCAATTACAGAACAACCTTCTAGTTTTGTAACATGCGAAAACCAAACTGCTACTTTTAAAATTACTGCTATTAATGCTACTACATATCAATGGCAGGAATTTGGAACAAGTTGGAGGAATTTAACTGATACAGGAATATATAGCGGAACAAATACTTCAACTTTAAATATTACAAATGTATTGGATAGTATGAATAATTTTCTTTATCGTTGTTATGTTACAAATACTAATGGAAATGCGACAAGTGCCAATGCTTTATTAACTGTAAATTCAGCTCCAACAATAATAAATCAACCTTTACCAAATACTATCTGTGAAGGAAGTAATACAAATTTTTCAGTTGATGCAACAGGTAGTGATTTAACTTACCAATGGCAGGTTAATGCAAAAAACGGTTATTATAATGTAATAAATGGCGGTTTATATAGTGGAGCTACAACAAATAATTTAGTTATTGCAGGAAGTTCTTATGCAATGAATGAATATTTATATAGATGTATCATAAGCAATAACTGCGCTATAAATTTAATTTCAAATGCAGCCATATTAAATATTAACAGAGCACCATATATTAGCAATCAACCTGATGAATCAACAATTTGTGAAGGCGAAAATACAAGTTTTTCAATTTCTACATTAGGAAATGGATTAACTTATCAATGGCAGGTTAATAATGGTTATGGATTTACAAATATAACCAATGGATTAAAATATAATGGCACAGCCACAAATACTTTATCTATCATAGGTGCAACAAGTGATATGAATGATTATGAATACCTATGCATTGTTAATGGAAGTTGCAACCCTTATGCAATATCTGAACCAGCTACATTAACTGTAAATTTATTACCCACCATTGATTTAGGTCAAAATAGGATATTATGCAAAAATGAATCAGTAATGTTAGATGCAGGTCCCGGAATAGATTACGTATGGTCTTTAGCAGGTTTAAGTGGTCAAATTGTAACAATAAATGAATCGATGATCGGAATGGGTACAACTGATATAAGTGTAGTAGTAACTAACAACAACAACTGTGACGGGACAGATACAATAGCAATTACTTATGTGATTTGTACTGATATTAATAATTTAAATTCTAGTTCAAACATCTTAATTGACCCAAATCCAACATCAGGTATGGTATATATCAATTTCCCATGTTTAACAAATGAAGCAGAAATTGAACTATACAATATGCAGGGCAAAATAGTAAAGAAAATAAAAGTAAATGACATTATAAAAACTCAGATTGATATGAGCAATTTGGCTAAAGGAGCTTATAATATTCGTATAATTACAAATAGTCAAATAACAAATAAGAAACTCATTCTAAACTAAAATTAGTTTAACATCTCATATCACATAGGCTGACCTTAATATAGATTAGCCTTTTTTTAATAGAAAATGAAGCTATAGATTTTATTAAATAGCTTTTATTATAAAAAATTCAATTTATACTATTTCAGACAAGCAAATAAATCAAATTCGATATCACTAAAACATATTCAAATTAGTAATTATACTGAAAACTAAAAACCAGTAATTATACAATCAAATTCATAAATATTACGGCTAGTTAAATTTTAATATGCTTATAAATTTGCTTCATCTCTTAATCAATATAATTTATTATTAAATATAAAATAAAAATAACAAATAATTAAGGAAGAAGCCGAAAATCCAAAGAGTAGGCAAAAACAGTAAAATCACAGTATTATGAAAACAATCAGACTTTTTTTAGTTTTAATGACATTCTTGGTTATTACAAATGTTTTAGCACAAAATAAGAAGGATCTTTGTGTCAACAATTCAAAAGCAATGCAAACATTAGGAGGCGTTGCAAGTGAAGGTAATTTAAGAATTTATATTTACGATAATGCAAATATGCAGGTTTATCGTTATGTTTCCGGAAACTGGCAAAATCAGTGGTACGGTACAAGCAGCAAAAGCACACGTCTTTATGCTGGTGGAATAGGTTATGCAGGAAGCGGAGGGTATTTTTCTTCAGGAGCAACTGCTTTAACCATGACTAGCAATACCAATCCAGACGCTAATACAAATGTATTAATAATGGATAATAGTGGAAAAGTTAGAGTAAAACAAACCACTTATTATCCTGCTGGTTCAACAAATATTTATTACACTTTTGAAATTACCAATTTATCTGCTTCAACTTTAAACGATTTACGTTTCTTTTCAGGTGGCGACACTTATTTGCAAGGAGGAGACAATGGTGGAGGATTTTGGATTGGAATGGACAATACAATTGGTGTAAAGAAAACAATTGGAACCAACCTTCAAAAACTAAATATGCAGGGAATTACTATTCCATATGCTTATGAAAGTGATAATTATTATAATGTTTACCAAAGTGTAAATGCAAATGCACTAACAAATGTTTTAGATCCTAATGAAGCTACAGATAATGGAATGGCTTTAGAGTATAGAATAGCAAGTTTAGCAGCTGGTTCAACATGGACCATTCAGGCTGTTGAAAAATTCAATGCTTCACCTATTACCAATGTTATTGTTACTGCTCCTCTTTCAGGACAAGTAGCCCCAGGTAATACATTAGATTTGAATTTTACATTACAAAACCGTACATCATCTGCAACATCCGTAACATTAATTCCAACAATAGATTTGTCGGGTTGGTCTGTTGCTTTAATATCTCCAGCTTCTCCTTACAACCTAGCAGCTAATGCAACCCAAACTATTAACCTTAGGGTTACATGTCCTGCTGGAGCAACTCTTGGAACAACTGCAAAAATTACATTGACAGCAACTGATGCAAGTGGAAGCGCAAGCGATTTTACTAATGTTACTGCTGCCGCAGTGCCAACAATAAATACACATCCAACGAATCAGAGTCTATGTGCAAGTTCACCTGCAACTTTCTCAATTACAGCTACAAATGCAAATACTTATCAATGGCAAGAATACACAACTAGTTGGGCAAATATATCAAATGGAGGAATATATAGTGGTGCAACAACAGCCAATCTCAGCATTTCAAGTGTAACATCCGGAATGAATAATTATCAATATCGTTGTTTTGTTTCTAATGCTTATGGAAATGCAACAAGTAACAATGGTGTATTGACAATAGGTTCATCACCTTCAATAACTTCTCAGCCATCTGCTTCAACAATTTGCAATGGAAACAATACAAGTTTTGCAATCGCTGTTTCAGGATCAGGTATATCCTACCAATGGCAGGTAAATGATGGTTCTGGTTTTGCTAATATAACAAACGGTGGTGTATATGACGGAGCTACAACAAATACTTTGTCTTTAACAGGAGCAACAACAGCAATGAGTGGTTATCAATACAAATGTAATGTTAGCAATAGCTGTTCAGCAGGTATTTCTTCAAACACTGTTGCTTTAACTGTTAACACTTTACCCGCAATTACTTCACAACCTTCGGCATCAACAATTTGTGAGGGCAACAATACTAGCTTTGCAATTATTGCTTCTGGTACATCATACCAATGGCAGGTAAATAATGGTTCAGGTTTTTCTAACATCTCAAATGGTGGTGTATATTCAGGTGCAACAACAAATACATTATCTATTACAGGTGTAGCAAATGCAATGAATGACTATCAATACAGGTGTGTTGTTAGTGGAAGTTGCCCCCCAGCAGCAACATCAGATGCAGCTATTTTAACAGTATATGCACTTACTTCAATAACATCTCAACCATCGGCATCTGCAATTTGCGAAGGGAATAATACAGGTTTTTCTGTATCTGCTTCAGGTGCAGGTTTAACATACCAATGGCAAGTTGATGCTAAAGCAGGTTACTATAATATTATTGATGGGGGTGTTTATAGTGGTGCTACAACCAGTAATTTATCTATTTCAGGAGCTAATTATGGAATGAACGAATATCAATACAGATGTGTAGTAAGTAGTAATTGTGCAGCAGATATAACAACAAATAGCGCAGAATTAACTATAAACAGAGCCCCATATATAGGTTTGCAACCAACATCATCAACAATTTGTGCTGGTGAAAATACAAGTTTTTCTTTATCCGCATTAGGTAATGGTTTAACTTACCAATGGCAGGTAAATAATGGTTCTGGTTACACAGATATAACAAATGGAGGAGTTTATTCAGGTTCTACTTCGAATACATTAACAATATCTGGTGTTACTGAAGCTATGAATGGTTATGAATATCAATGTATTATTAATGGAACTTGTAGCCCAAATTCGACTTCAGATGCTGTTTTATTGAATGTAAATTCTTTAACTTCAATAAGTAGTCAACCTATATCTTCAACAATATGCGAAGGGGATAATACAAGTTATAATGTAAGCGCTTCAGGTGCAGGAATCACTTACCAATGGCAAGTAAATGACGGTAGTGGATTCACAAACATTTCAGATGGAGGTGTATATAGTGGAGCAACAACAAGTACTTTAGATATAAGTGGAAACACTTATGGTATGAATGGTTATGAATTCAGATGTGAAATAATTGGAACTTGTTCAACTATGAATTCTAACATAGTAACATTAACAATTAACACTTTACCTTCTATAAGCAGTCAAGCTAATTCAGCAACTATTTGCGAAGGAGAAAATACCAGTTTTGAAATAAGTGCATCTGGCACAGCAATTTCTTACCAATGGCAAGTAAATGATGGTTCAGGATTTGTAAACGTAACAGATGGTGGAGTTTATTCAGGAGCTACTACCAATACTTTGTCTTTATCAGCTGTAACAAATACAATGAATGCTTATGAATACAAATGTATAGTGAGTGGAACTTGTAATCCAAGTGTGGCATCTGATGTTGTGCTTCTAACAGTAAATGCTTTAGCATCTATTAGTACACAACCATCTGCTTCAACAGTATGTGAAGGAAGCAATACCAGTTTTGATGTAACTGCTTCTGGTGCCGGATTATCATACCAATGGCAGGTTAATGAAGGAAGTGGTTTTGTGAACATTACAGACGGTGGTGTTTATAGTGGATCAACTACAAATAGTTTAATTGTCACTGGTGCAATATTTGGTATGAATGGATATGATTACAGATGCGAAATAAATGGAACTTGTTCATATGTTACTTCAAATTCAGCAATGTTATCTATTAATACTTTACCAACTATTAGTAGTCAACCAAGTTCATCAACAATATGTGAAAATGAAAATACTAGTTTTGCAATAATCGCTGCTGGTACAGCAATTTCATATCAATGGCAAGTGAATGAAGGTTCTGGCTTTATTGATATAACAGATGGTGGAGTTTATTCAGGAGCGACTACCAATACCTTGTCTTTATCTGCTATAACAAATACAATGAATGCTTTTGAATACAAATGTATAGTAAGTGGAACTTGCAATCCAAATGTTAGTTCAGATGTAGTTTTATTAACTGTAAATACAGCACCATCTATTAGTGGACAACCTTTATCTTCATCAATATGTGATGGTGAAAATACAAATTATAATGTAACAGCAAGTGGAACAAATTTGACTTATCAATGGCAGGTTAATGAAGGAAGTGGTTTTGTAAACATTACTAATGGAATTGTTTATGGTGGAGCAACTACAAACTTGCTAACCATTTCCAAAGCTACCTATTCTATGAACGGTTTTGAATACCAATGTGTTGTTAATGGAACTTGTACTCCAGAAATAACAACAGACGCTGTTTCATTGACAATTTTTGAACTTCCAGTTGTTGATTTGGGAGATGATGTAATTCTTTGTGAAAATCAAACCATTACTTTAGATGCAGGACCTGGAACTAACTATATTTGGTCTTTACCAGTATTAAGTGGACAAATAGTTACTATTGACTATGAAATGTTAGGCTTGGGTGCACATACAGTAAGTGTAACCGTAACCAATAGCAATAATTGTGAAGCTGCAGATGCAATTGAAATCACATATACTGTTTGTACTTCTATTAATAAAACTAATGATAATACTTCTATCAGTGTTCAACCTAACCCAACTTCAGGCTTGGTATATATCAATTTCCCTTCATCAGTTAAAGAAGCCGAAATAGAAATATATAATGTTCAAGGAAAAGTTGTAAAGAATGAAAAAGTGTTTGATGCAACAAAAACTCAGATTGATATGAGCAATATGGCAAAAGGAGCTTATACTATTAGAATAGTTTCAGAAAACAAAATAATAAACAAAAAGCTTATTGTAAACTAACATTCAATTAATTTTGAATCACAAAGCAAAGCTGACTGGTATATTCCAGTCAGCTTTGCTTTTTTTATTAATAATGATTCAGTAAATAAACTGATTAAATAATGTTAAAACAATCATTGCTTATTAAGTATCTAAAACAGCAAGATTGGGTATATACACAATTGTTTCCTCTAAATGAATGTGGTAATTTTATCAATATTAAATCACTTTTAAGCATACCCTATATTTCAATTGAATAATCAAATAAGAAAAAAAACAATAATCACCAAACACCTTTCAAAATGAAACCTAGTATATTAATAGCAATTTTTGTTTTAATAACAGAATTCGCTTTTTGTCAAAATATAGTTGTTACTGACGATAACGTTTATAATGGCAACAACTCAGCAATGTTAGATATTAAATCTACAAACAAAGGACTCTTGATACCCAGAATTGCTTTGAACAGCATGACTGATAATAACACTATTGTATCTCCAGCAACTGGACTTATGATTTATGATATTGGAACAAACATTAATAAAGGTTTTTATTACTGGAATGGAAACAGGTGGACAAAATTTGCTGCCGGAAATATATTATCAGACGATGATGGAGATACCAAAATCACATTAGAATCGACTCCTGGCGGAAACGAAGACTATATTAGTTTTTTTACAGGAATAAAAGGCTTGAATAAAGAAGTTATAAGAATTAATCGCAATCGTTTAGAATTTAAAAATACGGGGAATTCTGTATTTATTGGCGACAGCACAGGATTAAACGATGATTTAAATAACAATTGGAATACATATGTAGGCAATAACGCCGGAAAAATCGGAAGCTGGAATATTAATTGTGTTTTTATGGGTTATAAATCGGGTTACAAGTCAAATGGATCTTATTTCAATACTTTTGTTGGCACAATGTCTGGAATAAACAATATGAATGGTTCAAGCAATACATTTATCGGAGATGAAAGCGGTTATTTTAACACTTATGGAAAAGAAAATGTATTCGTTGGAGCTTATTCAGGGTTTCATAATACTACAGGCAATTGGAATGTATTTATTGGAAAAGAATCCGGTATTTCAAATACAACTGGATTGCAGAATATTTTTGTTGGGAGTTACAGTGGTTTTAAAAACACAACTGGTAATTACAATACTTTTGTAGGTGACCAATCTGGTTATTACAACACAACCGGTTATGAAAACACATTTTTAGGAATTTGGGCTGGCACATACAATTCAACAGGTTATTACAATATTCTTATAGGAGCAAATTCGGGATATTCAAATACAACAGGTTCCAGAAATGTTTATCTTGGCAATTATACCGGTCAATACAATACAACGGGAAATAATAATGTATTTATAGGTGAATCTGCAGGCAAAAACAATGCTTCTGGTAGCAACAATGTTTTCATTGGAAAATCTGCTGGTATTGCATCTTTAGGAAGTAATAATGTTTTTATTGGAAATCTTTCTGGTTCAAATGAAACAGGAAGTAATAAACTTTATATAGATAATTCTGCTTCAACAACTCCTTTAATTTATGGGGATTTCACAAAAGACTCTTTATCTGTAAACGGAAAATTAAACGTAAGTGGCTCTGTTTCTATGGCAGTAAATGTTCAAAGTGGTTGTTCTTATACAGCAACTTCAAATGATTACACAATACTTTGTAATCCTGCAACGATTATGACTATAAATCTTCCTGTTGCTTCCGGAGCTAAAGGACGTATTTATATTATAAAGAAATTGTCACTAACAGGAATTAACAATATAACAATTATTCCTAATGGAACCGAAACTATTGATGGAGCTGCAAATAAAGTTCTTTCCATTCAGTATGAAAGTATAATGATTCAATCAAATGGGTTCAATTGGTTTATAATAGCAAAGTTCTGATCGTATGAAAACTTTAATAAATTTACTGTTTCTTTTTAGTTCATTATTATTAAATGCCCAAGGCATTATCAATAATGGAGCTAAAATTATTGTAAACTCAAATAATTATCTAAAGATAAACGGTGCAGCAGGGAATTACAAAAACCAGTATGCTTATTCAAACAATGGCAGAATCATTACAAATGGCACTTTGTCGTTGCAAGGCAATTGGATTAACAATACTTCTGTACCTTTAAACCTTCTTTCAACAAATGGAACAATTGTTTTTAATGGAAGTACTTTACAAAGTATAAATGGTGCAAGCAGTACCTATTTTAAAAACATCAGTATTGATAATTCATCCGGAATATTTCTTAATTCAAATATAAGTGTAAGCAATAATTTGAAAATGCTTAAGGGGAATTTTGATCTAAGAAATTATGTAATTAATTTAGGAACAACGGGCAACATTTTAAACGAATACGAAAATAGCAGAATCAAAGCATCAGATGGAAAATACGAAGGTGCTGGCACTGGTTCTGTTATTATTATAAAAAATATTACTTCAGGAGCTTATACTAATTTTGCAGGACTTGGAATTGATATTATTTCAAATTTCGACTTGGGTAATGTAACTATAGAACGCAAACATACTGTCACTAACTACAAAGGTGTACAAAGTATTTCCAGAAGTTTTAATTTCATAACGAATAATGACAATTCAATTAATGCAACTATTCGCATGTATTATTTTGATAATGAAATTAACGGTCAAAATGAAAAGGAATTTGTTTTCTGGAATTCACAAGATGGTGGAGAAAATTGGGTTGTTGAAAATCCAACTACTATTGATATTAAAAATAATTATATTGAAAAAACAGGTATTACCTCATTGACGAGATTTACAATAGGCGCACCCTTTGCTGAAGGTTTTTTACCTATTGACCTTATATCATTTGAAGGAAAATGTGATAACAATGTAATTGCAATAAAATGGGCAACTGCTTCGGAAAGCAATAATGATTTTTTTACAGTTGAACGCTCTGCTGATGCTATAAATTATACACCTATAGCTATTGTGAAAGGTGGGGGTAATAGCAATACAACTTTAAAATATGAAATCTTTGACAAGAATCCTTTAAGTACTGAGAATTTTTACCGTCTGAAACAAACAGATTTTGATGGAAATTATAAGTATTTTGCTGTTAAATCATTTGATTGTATTGAAACAACAGAACCCGAAATAATATTATCCTGCTATCCGAATCCATTTAATGATATTGTTAATTTCAATGTTAATAATCTGGATGAAAACAGTATGCAAATTAAAATAACAGATGTTTTGGGAAGAGAAGTATCAAACAAAAAATTAAATGATCTAAATGAAAACAGTCTTGAGGTTAAAATGGATTTGTCAAAATTAAAATCAGGTGCATATTATTATACTTTCACCTCAGGTAGTTTTATAAAATCAGGAAAAATCATAAAGAATTAACCTTATCAATCAATCTGTAAGTTGAATTTTCTAAAACAAGGCGAGTTAAAACAAAAAGAAGCATTTTTGCATTGAATTTTGAATTGTAATAAACTTTAACCCAAAAGATAAAGATTAATTATTATGATTCAATCCATTCTGATTTTTTGTATGGTATAGCTATTATTACTTTTGTTCCTTTACCTACTTTACTTTTAAGTTGAATAATACCAGAATGCAGTTCCACACAACGTTTAACAATTGCCAAACCTAATCCTGTACCTTTAATTGATTCTACATTTGATGCTCTATGAAATGGCTCGAAAACATGTTTTAAATCTTTTTCCGGAATACCTCTTCCACTATCTTCAATAACAAAATTGATATTATTATCTTTAATACTTACATCAAAAATTACTGGTTTTTTATTTTCTGAGTATTTTACTGCATTTGATAATACATTATTAAGCACATGCCTTAACAGACTTTCATCAACCAATGCATTGTTTATATTTGACTCAATACTAAAATCAATGGTTGATTCTCCATATATTGCTTTTGTATCATTTAAACAATGTCTGCAAATGACTCTTATATCATAATCCGAAATATTAATTTCTAATTTTCCACTTTCATCTTTACCAATAATAGATATATCATCTAACAGCATGTTTGAATATCTGATAGTTTCATAAATTCCGGAAAACAGAGCACCAATCTTTTCTTCATTCAATTTGGTTCTGTATCTTTCTATTAGCTGAATACTCGACTGAATACTCGCTAAAGGAGTTCTATATTCATGAGAAACCACAGAGATAAATCTGGTTTTCAACATGTTCAATTCCTTTTCTCTTTGAAGATTGATCTTTATTTCTTCTTCAACTTGTTTAAGTTTTGTAATATCGTGTATTGATGTTACAATTTTTGATACTTTATTATCTGAAATAAGAGGTATTGCTTTTATTTCGTAATAAAAAATTCTATTATTTTTAACAACCTGATAACTTTCATAAAACCCAGCACATTTCTCAATTAATTCGTCATATTTTTTAATTATTGAAATATCAATTTCAGGAAGGATATCTTCAATTTTCTTACCTGTTATCCTTGTATCTACAATATTTTTGTTTTGATTCAATATAAGATATTGTTTTAATGCATCATTAAACATAATAATTTTAAAATCTTCATCCAATACAAAAATATAGTCATTAATGGCATTAATTGTAATGCTGTTAAGGTTTTCTGAATATTTTAATCTTTCTTCCTGTTTTCTTCTTTCATACAATTCCAATTGCAACTGATCGTTAGCTAATGCAAGTTCTCTTGTTCTTTTACTTATTTCTTTTTCAAGATTACTTAGTATTTGTTTACGTTCTGTTATATCGTTAAAAACAATAAATACTGTATTTTTATCAATTGTAATAAAAACCTCTACTATTTTTATATTCTTGTTTTTGCACAGAATTGACAATTCAATTTCAGATTTATTGTTATTTTTATTTTTTTTGGAACTTGTTATAACTTCTTCCCAAACTCTTTTCACACTGGCTTTTTCAATATCTTCAGAAAATGAAACATCAAACCAGTCATTCAAAGTTAATAAATCACTAATAGTATAGCCAAATACTTCAGTAAATCGTGAGTTGAAAAAAGTAATCTTATTACTATCAATATTATAAGCCCCTACAGGAATAGGAAGGTTTTCGATCATCAACCTGAATCTTTCTTCTTTTTCTTTCAAATATTGTTCGGCTTTTTTTAACTCTGTTACTTCTTTTATAAAACCACCTACCCCAATCTTACCATCTTTTAGTGTTACTGAAAATTTATTGGTTTCAAAATATCTATCTCCAATTACCTCTTCTGTAACAATCAATTCATCAGATTCCAAAGCAAGCTGATCAGATCTTTTGCAATCATTTGCAGCTTCTTTTTGCATTAACTCGAAATCGGTTTTTCCTATGATGTTATTTACTTCTTCCCCAAAAAAGTCAGCATTCGCTTTATTAACTATAAGATATTTTAAGTTTTCATCTTTTAAAAATGCAAAATCTTTGGTTGCATTAAGAAAAGTACGGTACATTTCTTCACTTTCTTTTAAAGCTTGTTCAGCTAATTTTCTTTCTGAAATATCTCTGGTAACACCTTGTATTCCAATTATCTTTCCATTATCATCATAATGAGCACCCACATTAGATTCTGCCCAAAAAGTAGTGCCATCTTTTCTAACCTGTTCTACTTCTATATTTACAGTGAAATTTTTATCATTAATAATTCCTTTTTCAATTTTACCCACCAGATCATGAAGAGCACTCACTACCTTCTGATACGAATCTGGCGTAAGTAGTTTTTTTGTTGATAATGCTTTTCTTTCTTCTATGGTATATCCAAGAATTTTAGTAAATGAAGGGCTTACAAAAACAGAATTAAGCTCCAAATCCATAATATACACCAAATCGTTAATATTATCGGTTATAAGTCTGTACTTTTCTTCACTTGCTTTTAGTGCTTCTTCGTATTTTTTTCTCTCAGAAATATCAAAATAGGCTCCTATTATTCCAACAATCTTATCTTTGTTGTCCCTTAATGGTGATTTATGAAAAATGACATCGTGCATTATGCCATAAGCATCTTTTATTTTTGATTCATAAATTTGATTCTCCCCTTTTTCTAATGTTAATAAATCGTTTTGGTTATAAATATCAGCCAAATCTTTTTCGGCAATATCATAAACTGTTTTACCAATCAAATAATCATTGCTGAATCCTAAAAATTTTTCGAAAGAAGAATTGCAACCAGTATATTTTAGAGAAGCATCTTTATAGAATACAGGTATTGGAATAGATTCCAGAAGTGAATGTATAAAACTTATATGATTTTGTATTTGTTCTTCCTGAAATTTTTTATAACTTATATCTCTGCCTGTAGATTGAAATCCTGCTAATAAACCATTTTCATCATACAAAGGACAATCTGTCCATTCGAACCAATGAATTTCTCCTGAAGGTGAAACCACTTCATGTTCATACATTCCAATTCCGGGATCTTTAAATATTTCTAAATAATGTTTTTTTGCTTTTTCACGGGAATGCTCAGGTACATAATTTAGCCATAAGTTTCCTATTATTTTATCCTTAGGAAGATCGTGGAATTTTGAATATGCATCATTAATAAATGTTAATTTAAAATCAGTATCCCATCTGCTTATAAGGTCAACCTGATTTTCGACCAACAATCTATTAAAATTCTCACTTTTTTGGAGCTCTTCAATTAATCGTTGTTTTTCTTTTTGAACTTCACTTTGTTCTAATGCTGATTTTACTGCTGCACCAAGTCGAATTAAATTATTTTTTAGGATATAATCATTTGCACCGGCTTTAATACAAACAACCGCAGTTTCTTCGTTTATTGCACCCGTAACAATAATAAAAGGAATAAAAGGACATATTTCATTACGGATAAGCAAAGAGTTCATTCCATCGAAACGAGGCATGGAATAATCGGAAAGTATAATATCGGGACTAAAAGTAGCAAGACCTTCAAGATAAGCCGAACGGGTATCTACAGCTTTTGTGGTAAATGCAAAACCAAATCTTTTTAGTTCGTATTGAATTAATTCAACATCCAATGGATCGTCCTCAACTAAAAGTATTTTAAGTTTTTTTTCTTCCATGTTTGTTTAACCGGTTTTTTAATAGTTAACAAGTAAACGAGTTGACAAGTTAACTTACCCTGTATCAAATCTTAGGTGGTTCGTTAATCAATAACCAATACATACCTAATTGTCTGATAGATTCCATAAAATTATCGAAATCTACAGGTTTTACCACGTAGCTGTTTACTCCTAATTCGTAACATTTTTCAACATCTGGTTCCAGTTTTGAAGAAGTTAATACAACTACAGGTATTTTTCTTGTGGATTCATGATTTTTTAATTCCTGTAAAACTTCCAATCCACTAACTTTTGGTAATTTAAGGTCGAGGAAAATCACTTTCAATTTAGTGCCATTTGAACGATTTAAATATTTTCCACGCATATATATATATAATCAAGTGCTTCGGCACCATCATGAACAACAAATATATTATTTGCAATATTATATTTTTTTAATGCTCTGAGAGTAAGCTCAACATCGTTTAAGTTGTCTTCCACCAGAAGAATTTCAATAATGTTGTTTTCCATATAGTATTAATTTTGAGTATAAAATTAACATAATTTTTTATTTTATCTAATATTTTCTGTTGTTTAATTGTTTAAAATATTTTTTATAGAATTTGCTTTAAAATTATAATGATTCATTTTTTGATCATGGTGAGTTACTTTTTGTGTATCATGAATTACTTTTCGATCATGGTGAGTCACTTTTTGTGTATCATGAATTACTTTTTGATTATGGTGGGTTACTTTTCGTATATCGTGAATTACTTTTTACATAGTTTCAGCAAGAAAACGCCAATAATTTCGTTATTCTTGTTTTGAAAACAGTCGTTTACCCATGTAAACCTCTTGATTTCCGAAACTACGAAAGTCTCATTCTTGACATTTTCTTATCTGACACTGAGTTTTCTTGCAAACACTATTTATTATTTATGACACTTGCTTTATTATTTTGTTTTATTCCCATTTTTCTAATAAGCTTCTTAATTTAGCGACAGTAAGGGGTTTTATTACATAATCATCCATTCCTTGATTTATATATTTTTCCGCATCACCTTCCATAGCATTGGCACTAAGACCAATAATTACCGGTAATACTTTATATTTTTCTCTTAATATCTTTGTAGCTTTTACACCGTCCATAACTGGCATCTGAATATCCATAAGAATAATATCGAATTTTCCTTCTTCGAAAATATCTAAAGCTTTTAACCCATTTTCAGCAATAGTTACTTCACAGCCCAAATTTGTAAGCATAATTGATGCAACTTTTCTGATTGTATCAACATCTTCAACTACCAGCACTTTGGCTTTTTTGATCGATTTAAATGAATTATTATGACTTTGTTCTTTTTCTTCAATATTAGAAGTAATACCAACTTCGAAAGTGAACCAGAAAGTGCTACCTTTGCCTTCTTCACTAATTACTCCTATTTCACCGTTCATCAATTGTGTCAATTCCTTACAAATTGTCAAACCCAAACCACTGCCATTATATGCTCTTGATAGAGATGAATCTATTTGAGTGAATTTTGAAAATAATTTTTCTGCATCATGCTGATTTATCCCAATACCAGTATCACATACTTCTACTTTAAATTTAGCTTTTTCATTTGAAATTGTTTGTAAGAGAGAAAACTTTATTTCTATGATTCCTGTTTCAGAAAATTTTACTGCATTTGTCAATAAGTTATTAATAATTTGGGTTAAGCGTTTTTCATCAGCAATTAAATAGTTGGGAATCTGATCAGTTGAATTTATTATTAATTGCAATTTTTTGTCTTTCACTAAACCGGCAAAATTGCCTCGGAATTTATGTTTGAACTTATCAACTTCTATAACAGACAAACACAATTCCATTTTACCGCTTTCTATCTTTGATATATCTAATATATCATTGAGGATATTTAAAAGATTATCCGATGAAATTTTGATGGCATCCAGGTATTCTTTTTGAGTTTTATCCAAATTGGTACTTGCTAATATTTCTGACATACCAATAATTCCAGTTAAAGGTGTGCGAATTTCGTGACTCATATTTGCCAGAAAATCATCTTTAATTTTATTGGTGTTTTCGGCAATTGCAATTTCTCTTTGGAATTTTTCTGCTTGTTTGCGCTCGGTAATATCTCTTCCAAATGCTGAAATACCAATAACAGTATCATTTGTTTTGACAAGATTGAATTTTATCTCCATGATATTTAAACTTATCTGCCCTGTATATTCTACTGTGTAACTTCCTTCCTCTAATGTCCGCATGTATAAATCATTCCAGGTTTGAACAAATAAGGGAGTCGAATAAAGTTCATGCGGTGTCATTCCTTTAGTTAGCTTTATATTTCTTGTTTTTAGAAAATTATTGCTCAAATGACTGTTAAATGTCAGCAATCCAAAGTCAACAGGATTAACACTCCATATAAAATCATCAGTGCTTTCAACAATTGTTCTAATTTCTGTATCTTTTTCTTCTAATAATTTTTCTGCTTGTACCTGTATTTCTTCTTTTTGCTGAAGAACCTCTGCATTTCTGATTTTCAACTCTTCATTTAAAACTTTTATTTTTTTATAAACATAAATTGCCAGAAAAAATAAAAATATAAAAGTCAAGGTTATTGCAATAAATATAGATTTGAGGTTTTTTTGTTTTACAATCTCCATTGCTTTGATATAATTATCCTTTGATAAAATTTCATTTTCATTTTCCTTATTCTCTAATTCATAGATAGTTTGAAGTTCGGATACTTTATTTAATGTCTCCTGACTTAATGCGGAATCTTTATAAGAAATTGAGGAATCTTTATATAAAGCAGCTAATTTATATTTTCCGGTTTTAAAGTAAATATTCGAAATACCAAACAGACAATTGTATATCTGCAATTTGTTATTTAATAATTTTGACAACACTAAAGCTGAATCTTGATATTGTATGGCTAAACCATATTTTCCGGTTAAATAATAAATATCACCTATTGTACTATAATTAAAACAAATGCCTTCGTTTTCATGATTTTCTTTATCAATACTTAATGACAACATTTTGTATTTCAATGCATTTTCATAATTTTTAATTGATATATAGGTATTGCTCAGATTGGTATAACAAGAGCTTAGCAAATAAGTATTATTAAAATTATCAAAATATTGTAAAGCATTCAAGTGACAAATTTCAGAACTATCATACAAGTGAATTTCATTGTAAACACTTCCCAGATTGATTAAATTGATAATTATATCAGTAGTATCTTTTGTTTTTTTACTATTATTATAAGCATATTTAAAATTATTCTTTGCCATAACAAAATTTCCAATTCTTGCATAAACAGTACCTAAACGTGAATAGGTTTTTACAATTCCTATTGTATCTGAAAGTTGTTTTTTTATTGTAAGTGAGGTATTTAATTTAGAAACAGAAGAATCATATTTTCCTTGTACAGCATATACATGTGCAAGATTATCCATAGCATCAGACATTTCTTTTTTGTTTTTCAAAGTTGATGCCTGGTCGAATGCCATTTGATAATAAAGAATAGCTTTGGAATATATTGATAAACTGAAATATGCATTTCCAATATTTGAAAGCGAATTATACTTTCCTTTTGGGTCTATCAGTTGTTCGGATAACTCCAATGCTTCTAGCCCATATTTTAATGCCAATTTATTTTCTTTAGGTTCTAAAACAACAGACAAATTGTTCAAAATATCAATCCTGCTTTTATCTTCAGCAGCATCTAAGAGCTTAGTTAAACTATCAACTTTATTGCTGTTTTGAGCAAAAATACTAAATGTACATAGCAGTAATAAAATGGGTATAAATCTTTTCATAGTTGTGTTTTTTTTCTACTTTATTTTTGGTAGATCATCTGGTTAGGATTGTTTTGTTTTTATTGTTTCACTTTATTTAAAACAGGAGGTTATGTTTCAAGGAGGAGGTTGGTGGTGGCTTCGCCACCACCAACCTCCTCCTCCTTATATAATATAGAATCATCTTGTCATTCAGAGCAAAGCGATGAATCTCAAAAGTTTTAAACCAATACCAATGTTTCATTTTTTTACTTTTCAAATTAACTCATTTTCAAATTATCCAATTACTGGTATTGCAAAATAGAAAGCAGCCCCCTCCCCTTCTTTACTTTCTGCCCAAACCCTGCCACCATGCATAGAAACAGCTTTTTTAACAATGGCTAATCCTATGCCAGTGCCTTCAAAATCTTCGGAGGTATGCAATCTTTCAAATACTTTGAATATTTTATTAATATATTTCATATCAAAACCAACTCCGTTATCTTTAATAAAGTAAATTATTTCCTTATTTTCTTCTTTACTTCCAATTGTAACTTCAGCATTATCGGTTTTTGAAGTAAACTTAATTGCATTTCTAATAAGATTTGTCCATATTTGTGAAAACAAAACCGGATCTCCACTCACTTCTGGAAGCTTGGAAACATTAAATGCAATTTTTTGCGAAGTAATCTCTTTTTTATATGAAGAGATTACTGACTTAACCAATTCTTTCATATTAACAGGGCTATGAGAAATATTGACTTTTCCGACCTTTGCATAAGTGATCAAATCTTCAATGAGCTTACTCATGTTTTGTGAGTTATCACTTACTTTGTTTAAAAGTCTAATTGTTTCAGCATCTAATTTCTCGGTATTTTCAAGAAGAATTTTAGAGAATCCATTAATAGCTCTCAATGGTGAACGCAAATCGTGTGATACCGAATAAGAAAATGCTTCCATTTCGGCATAAGAAGCTTCTAATTGCGCAGTGCGGATTTTAACTTTCTGTTCGAGGGTTTCGTTTAACTTGATAATTGCTTCCTGTGCTATTTTACGCTCAGTTATGTCAAGTACAGTACCTATAATAGAAATGAGTTCATTATTTTTGTTGTAAACACCTTGAAAAGTAGAATAGTAATGTCCGATACTTTTATCTGGTCGAAAAAATTTCTGTTCATAAGAACCCGGATCGTGAGACTCTAATGCTCTATTGATTATTTCTTTATCGCGTTCATGATCTTCGGGCCAAGGTGATAAAGCAAGTATTGAATCTATCTGAGGAGTGAAACTTTCAGGTTCAAGACCAAATATCTTAAATACTTCTTCAGACCATTCCACTTCTCCTGTTTTTACATTCAATGACCAGAAACCAAGATGGGCCATTTCCTGAGCTTCTCTTAATTTTCGTTCACTTTCTCTAAGTTCATTTTCTGCTTTTTTTCTTTCTGTAATGTTTCTCCCAATACCTAAAACTCCAATAATTTGGTTTCCACTTTTATAAACCGGAGTTTTAATTGTTTCTAATATTTCTGAATGCCCATCATTTGCAAATGAAACCTCTTCCTCATTTAATGATGGTTTACCTGCTGCAATTGCAATTTTATCGTTTTCTCTAAAGAAATCCGCTAATTCTTTATTTACAAAATCATAATCAGTTTTTCCAATAATTTCTTCTTTTGTAGCTCCAAAAAAGCTTTCAAATCGCTTGTTGCAATGCATATAAACACCATTTCCATCTTTAAGCCATATTAAATCAGGGATAGTATCAATCAGTGTATTCAAATGTGCTTCATTTTGTATTAATGCATTTTCCATCTTTTTTCTTTCTGTAATATCTGCAAAAATTGTTGAAAACATTCCAGGAGAAGGTCGAGAAGCAGTTATCTGCAAATAAATACCTGCTGGAGGAAAATAAGATTCGAATGCAGCTGGCACTCCTGTTTCTGCAACCTTTGCATAAATATCTAAAAATGGAATGTCCTTCGTTTTATAAACATCTGATGCTAGTTTCCCTACAACATCTTTTCTTGAAATACTGAGTATTTTTTCATAAGCAGGATTGATATCAAGAATACGATAATCAACCGCAATACCATTTTCATATACAACTTGGTCGAAGCAACAAGCTGCAACCATGTTGTTTTCAAATATTGCCTTGAATTTTTCCTCACTCTTTTTAAGTGCTTCTTCTGCTTGCTTGTTCTTGGTAATGTCCATAATTGTTCCAACAAAACGTATAGGTTTGTGGGTATCATCGTAAAAAATCGTTCCAAGAGCAAAACAATATTTTAGTTGGCCATCATCAGCAATTATTCTTGTATTAAATGTCAGCTTTTCACCAGTTTGCAAGCAATGTTCAAATGATTTTTTATAATTTTCTATATCGTCAGGGTGAATATAATTACCATTTGCCTCGAAACTGGGAATAAAATTTAAGGGATCTACACCGAAAATTTTGTATGTTTCATCCGACCACCATACCTTGTTTGTAATTAAATCCCATTCCCAGCTACCAATCATTGCAATTTGTTGGGCTTCATTTAATTTTTCAAGAAGATTGGTTTTTGCCAGTTCTTTTTCTATTAATTGCAACTCTGCCAGTTTGCGCTCTGTAATATTAATAATTGCAGTAACAAAATACAATGACTTTCCAGTTTTATCTTTCTGAATAAATGAGCTGACATCTGTCCATATAATTGAATTGTTTTTATGAATATACCTTTTCAGGAAACGCACCGATTCTCTTTCTCCTTTTATCAGCATATCCATATTTTGCTGTGTAATTTCTATATCATCAGGATGAGTAATTTTTTGCCATTTTATTTCTTTCAACTCTTGTTTAGAATAACCAATCATATCAGCAAAAGTCTGATTTATATTTATTGTTCCATCAATGGTAGTTAAAGAATTTCCAATAGGAGCGTTTTCAAAAATATTTCTAAACTTTTCTTCACTTTCTTTAAGTGCAACCTCTGATTGCTTACGTTCAGTAATGTCAATTCCCACTCCTACAAAATATTTTTTATCATTCATAACCAATTTAGAGCCGTTAAAAAACATCTGCAACTTTTCACCATTCTTAATTCGCATAGGTACTTCTACTTCTCCATAACCTTTTGAGAAAACATCGTTAATTGCCGACTCTACTCTTATAATATCAGATTTGTCATCATACCAGCTTAATGGGTTCATACTATACAATTCTTCTGATGAATAACCAGTCATCTCTTCATGTTTTTTATTATGTCTGATATGTGTTCCATGTTCGTCATAAACGTAAAGCATTCCATGAATACTTTCAATTATTGCTTCAGTAAAAGCTTTTTCATCAAGTAATTGCTCATTCGTGCTTTGCAATTCTGTAGTTCTTTGCTTTACTTTTTCTTCTAAAGAGATATTCTGGTTTGACAATTGTTCATTCATACTTTTAATTTCCTCATTTTGCTGCTCAATGTTCTGGTATGATTTCTTTAATTCTTCCAAAGTAAGTCCAAACAATTCTTCTTCGCTGTACACTTTTGTTGTGTTTATTTCTGTTTGTCCTGATAAAATTATGTTTGCATCCTTTACAAATGTTTGAACTGGTTTCGAAATGTTTCTGGATAAATAAAAGACAAGAAATAAAACCAATAGGGATGCAACAATCAATAAAACTATAGATAGAGATAATGTTTTGTTTTCTGTTTTTATCGTTTTAGTATATGTATTTTCTGCTTTATTCTTTGCAAAATCAGCGATTTTATTCGCATGAGAAACAATATAATCCACTTGAATGTGGTTTTTATTTTTTAATAAATAGTCCACACTATCCATTTTGTTTTCCTTTTTTAACACATATAAAGAGTTCCTGATTTCTTTCCAATCAGTATATGATTTTTTTAAACTGTCTATGTCATTTATACTTCCTAAATATAAGTCATAAACAATTTTTAGATTACTGTTTATAATGTTATCCCCTTCATTGATTTCATTGATCAAATTATCTAATTCATTATTATTTTCAGCATATCGTACATCGCGCACCAAACGAGCCGTTTTGTATAATTCTATTTTAATATCTCTGATGGTATTGCTCACCTTATAGGGATGTTCGTATATAAGTCTGGCGTTTTGGCTTATGGTTCTTATTTGAAAAATAAGGTAAAGCACCATAAGCAGCATAATAGCAAACACGGCAAAGAAACCTAAACGAATTTGTGTTTTAATGTTGGTTTTTTTCATAGTATTTCAATTTAAAAAAGGAACGCTGATGATGCTGATTTTTATGATTTTTTATGGAACGCTGATGACACTGATTGTTTATGATTTAATATGATATTAAATAATTTTTCACTTCTGTATGTTTTATCTGCATTTATCATATTTATCTGCGTCATCTGCGTTCCAATGATCTTATATTAAAGGCAGCGTAAAAAAGAATGCAGCTCCTTTCCCTTCCTCACTTTCGGCCCATACTCTGCCTCCTTGTCGTATAATTGCTTTTCTTACAATTGCCAAACCTATACCAGTGCCATCGAACTCATCTACTGAGTGCAAACGTTGAAATACACCAAATAATTTATCAACATATTTCATATCAAAACCAACCCCATTGTCTTTAACAAAATATACAACTTCTTTTGTTTCTGCATAACAACCAATTTCTACAATAGGATCCTGGGTTTTTGAAGAAAACTTAATTGCATTATTGATAAGATTTGTCCATATCTGGGTAATAAGCGTTTTATCACCTGGCAAATCAACCAATTCTGAAATATTAATAACTGCTTTATGGGTAGCATTTTCTCTTTTTATCTGAGTAATAACAAAGCTTACAATTTCTTTCATTTTTAAAGGAGCAGTAGCTATATTTGCCCTGCCAACTCTTGAAAAAACGAGTAGATCGTCAATAAGCTTACCCATATTTCCAGAGCTCTGACAAATAATATTTAAAAGCCTCACAGCTTCAGGGTCTATATCGCTATAATCCTGTAATAGCATTTTTGAAAAGCCATCAATTGCTCTTAAAGGGGCTCTTAAATCGTGAGAAACAGAATAAGTAAAAGCTTCCATTTCATTATAAGCATCTTCTAATTGAGCTGTGCGTATTTTTACACGCTGTTCCAATTCTTCATTTATATGCAGTATTGTTTCTTCAATTTTTTTACGCTCTGTAATGTCACGAATTATTGCCCACATACCAGAAGGCACTCCTTTTGAATCTTTCAATAAGAAGACTCTTATTTCTATAGGAAAAACAGTTCCATCTTTTCTAATATATTCTTTTTCGTAAACATCAGAATATCCACGAGGCAAAATTTGCTTTTCAAGAATATAATTTTCCATATCTGCCCATTTAGCAGGTGTAATATCAAGACATTTTAGCTTGAATACTTCTTCAGAAGTATAACCCAGCATTTCTTTATAAGATTTATTAACACTTACTATTTGTCCTGACATGTCTGTTTGAACAAAGCAATCTGTCATGGTCTCATGCAAACGCCTATACTTTTCTTCGCTTTCTATTATTGCAACTTCATTTTTCTTTTGTAATGTGATGTCGCGACAAATAAATTGTAAAACATGATCTCCAGAATAATTTACTT
>DYDE01000169.1:0-1882 GCA_020718065.1 Marinifilum sp.
TAGTAGAAATTTTAGAAATATGGCAGGGCGGGCAGAAGCATTTGTCGTTCTTGATTTTTTGCCTACTTTTTCATTAAGGAAAAAGTAGGAAGAGAAAACAAAAACATAATTAATCTAAATAATTTTGAGAAGAAAAAACAAAGTCTTTATTGAATCTTTGCAGCACTATTTTACCATATATTTGATGAAGTTGATAGAATAAGATCTATTTGTCATTACTCATCAAGCATTTTTTTCTTAAATGTTATAACTCTGAATGACAACCCCATCCTCCTTAAAAATTTCAAAAACGGACTGTTATTCAGAGGGTAGCGATGAATCTCTTAAATTGTACAAAGCTTTAATGTAAAATAAAATATTTTTTCTGAGAGATACAATAAAAAAAACACAATAGCGTTATATGTATGAAATGAAGTAGCATCGTTGAATTAGCAACATTAGAAAAAATTTATTTATCTGTTTATTGAAATGAAATGTTAAAAAAAGTTAAAAAACATAAAATATTTTAAAAAACACACAATAAATTTTCTTTTCAAACGTTCTATGATTAAAATGATGTAACATCATTAAATTAAATTATTGTTTAACTAAATTTATGAATTATGAAATTAGCTTGGAGTTTTCTATTAAACGTATTCTTGAGCGTAACAAGAAAAAGTTTTAAACGGATGTTGAGTATTGCTACACATCATTATGCTGCATTGGACAGCAAAAAAGGGGATCCTTTTTTTAAAAAATTGTTCGATCGTTTTAAACCAATTTACGAGGATTTTCTTCAAAAATATAACAATTGGACGGTAGCCCAGGGACTATCGATGGGAGAAACCTCCCGTTTTTCAGAATATTTCGATGAATTTGTTGAAAAACTACTTGGCTGGGATGTAAAAATTCAGAATTTTTTTCTTAAAAACACTTCTGATTATAAAACTATTTTTCCTAAAGGGAAAAGTGTGTTCTATCATGGTACTTTCGAACAAAGAATAGACCAGTTGTTGGCTTTGTCAGAAAGATTAGGGGATTATACTGTTTTGGATAGCTTACAAACAGAAATATTTGATTATTATACATTGGTACATACTGAATTGATCAATCATCAGAACAAACAAACAAGTATTAAAACATCTTCAAAAGAGCTGGAAATTGCTCGTATTGAAGTTGGTCAAATGATGTATGGCAATCTGGGTTTATTGATGGATAACTTTCGTATCAACACTGATTTAATTTCAAGTTACTTTCCATTAGATTTAATTCGTCAAAAGAAAAAGAACAAGCAAAATACCATTAATAATGTATATACACTTCTTCTTATTGCAAAAGAAATAAAAGAAGCCGGCATTTCATTTAATGCTTCTACAAATTTTTTAATTTTTAATAATGGAAATGCTGAAATTGGCATTTACACCACTGGTTCTAAAGACGATCCACCACCTGTAAATCCAAAATTCAAACTTCAACCCAATGAAGAAAAGGAATGTACGCTGGCCGATTTTGGGGAAACTGATAATCGTTATATGTTTGTTGTTAATCTTGATGATAATGAAGAGGCAGAAGTTGAGATTTCAATTCTTTAAAATCATTGTCTATTTATTAAGAAAGGCTGAGGTTTCTCAGCCTTTCTTATTTCTTTATTATTAGTAACCAATTAAAGATTCATTGCTTCGTTGCGCTTTGCTACCAATGACAAGTTTTTAATTTATTAAATTTCAGTTTTGTTTTTATACTAAATTTATTTCATATGCGAAGTTCAAATATAAATTGTTATTCTTCTTCAAGCATTTAACCTAATTTGTTATAAACGAAATGACGACGATTGAGTATAATGCAAGAAGAAGAGATTTCTCACTTCGTTCGAAATGACAATTTCAATAAATATGGAAGGAGG
>DYDE01000169.1:1922-6326 GCA_020718065.1 Marinifilum sp.
CTATAGCACAAAACAAAATGTCATTCCGAACCTTGTTTTTCACGAGGTGAGCCTGCCTGTCCGGTAGGCAGGGAATCTCCTTATAAATTCTTATTCTTTATGCCGAATTTCGTAATATTCAGAACTTCTATCCGGTCATTATTATACGAATCATCAATGTAAAGTTTTAAAAAGATATTATCATTATTCTTCAAGCATTTTTTTCTATAATGTCATAACTCAGAATGACTTGTAATTGCAAATTCCTTTGCGGTTCTCTGCCTGTCCTTCGCATTCTCTGCGTTAAAAAATTGTAAATCCAAAATCGTAAATTTCTTTGCGTTCTCTGCGTTAAAATATATCTTAATTCCCTTTGTGTTTTTTGTGGTTAAAAATAACTGTAAATCCAAAACTTGTAGTGAGCGAAGCCGAACTATCGTAAATCATTTCAATTTAAACACATCCGCTTTATCAGAAGTATAAGTATAATCAGGACCAAAAAGACCACCAGCAAAGCAAAATTTATCGCCAATAGCTGCACCTGCTAAGCCAGATCTTGCCTGGCTTAAATGAATGACAGACCAAACTCCGGTATTGGTATCATAAATATCAACTACATCAGATTTGCCTGAACTATTGTAACCTCCTGCAAAAAGCACAATGTTTCCGATAGCTGCCGAAGTCACATGGCTTCGGGCTTCGCTCAATTGTGCAGTAGTCCATGTGTTAGTGGAAACATCATAAATGTCAATAACTTTAGATAAAATATTATTAGATTCCCCTCCAGCAAAAAATATTTTTGTTCCAGAAACAACAGCGGTTATTAAATATCGGGCTTCGCTAAGTTGTGCCATAGTCCAAGTACCGGTATTGGCATCATAAATATCAACCTTAGTGGTTGCATTAAGACCTGTAGTATTTCCGCCTGCAAACAAAATTTTACTGCCCACGCCTGCTGCTGCCATAAAACCTCTGCCCTCGCTTAGCTGCGAAGTGGTCCATGTATTGTTTGTTAAATTATAAATAT
Organism: Marinifilum sp.; assembly: GCA_020718065.1. Classification (GTDB taxonomy): domain Bacteria; phylum Bacteroidota; class Bacteroidia; order Bacteroidales; family CG2-30-32-10; genus CG2-30-32-10. The sequence goes on from DYDE01000169.1 coordinate 2,929, forward strand.
CTACAGTTTGGGTATAACCTTTTACATTTGCACTTCCACCAGCAAATAAAATTTTGTCAGCAGCGGAAGCAGCAGCAAGGTTCTCTCTTGCTTGACTCAATTCAGCAATAGTCCATAGCCCAGTTTCTGCATCATAAATATCAACTCTTGTGGTTCTGCCCATTGATTCCCTACCGCCTGCAAAAAATATTTTTTTCCCATTTGTTGCAACAGCTAATCCATATCTGGCTTTACTAAGTTGAGATGTTTCCCATTCGTTTGTTTCAACATTATAAATATCAACATTATTAAGAGGCAAACCACTAGAGCCATATCCGGCAGCAAATAGAATTTTATTACCTGCTGCTGCCGAAACCAATACTGCTCGTGCTACAGATAAATAACTACTACCAATATATTCAACGCTAGTGTACTTTTTTTCAACAACAGGAGCCGGTTCTACTTTTTTATCTTTTTTGCATGATGATAAAACTGTCATTAATAAAATGAATGACAAAAGGGCAATACCAATAAATTTTAAATTTTTCATTTTGTTTGTTTTAGTTATTTGATACAAATGTAATAATTCTATTATAAAATAACATTTAAAAACAATAAAAAATATCACAAACAACTTATTTATTAGAATGAACAATAAAAAAGGCTGGTTTCCCAAGCCTTTTTATTAAAATTTCAAATAAGCTCTAAATACAGCATAATTTTGGCCCAATTATTATTTTTTGATGCTTGTATTTGCCAAATAAAAGCTATAGAATTTGAAAAATCTAATCTAAAATAACATTGCCCTTGTTTCTTATGAGCATTACTTCAATTATTTTAACAACCAGAATTTTGTCAATCATGAGGGTGTTTGCCAAGTGTTCGATTATTTTTCTTTCACCTATTTCTAATAAGCCATCAGATAATACTAATTCAACCGCCATAGAAAAAAGGGTTGGCTTGTCTTCTTCTTTTATGTATGGACTGCATGCATCAACCAAACCTTCAACTCCCAATTTTTTATACGTTGTTATTACATTTTTGCAAATTGCAGGGATATCAATTCCTTTAAATTTCATTTTATTGGCAAGCATTTTCGATAGTGCATCAATTTCAGAAGGGCTAACTTCTCCATCGGAAGCTATGCATGCATATAATATTCCTATCCAGGCTTCCTGATCGCCAGAAGGACCTTTGCTGTTATTTGTTGTTTTGTTTTTCATTTAGAAAATCTAATTTAGATAGCCTGAAAGCTGTTTAATTAATCCCTTAATATTGGATGGCCTTTTAGCATCTCTTTCAACAATAATTCCATTTTTATCAATTATTGCAAAACGAGGTAGAGAAAGCTGTCCTTTCATTATTTTCTTTAAAATTTCATTAGAAAATTCACTTTTTAATTGAACATAATAGTTATAGCCATGTAAATTGTGTTTTTCAACCAAATCCTTCCATTTTTCTATACTTTTTAATTGTTTGATGCTGTCTTTTTCTTCTTTTTCCATAGCAATGTATAAACGGATAATGTTATTTGACTTAAAAAAAACATCAAGCTCTGGTTCTGGTTTAAATTCTTCAATACAAGAAAAACACCAGGATGCCCAAAAGTCAACATAAACAATATTGCCATTGAATTTCGGAATTAGTTCATCAAGGTTATTTGCTTTGTCAAGACAAATGATTTTTGTGGAATCTTTTTTGGGGTTTTGTTGTGCAAACAGTAAATTTGCTGATAATAAGCAACAAATAAAAATTATTGTTTTTGAAAATGTATTCATTTTGTTTTTATATAATTTCTAACCTTATAGATCTTTTTTATAATGCTTCAAAATTACAATTATTTTTTATTCATAAACATTAATTTACTATCATTGTTTTTTAAGAGTAGGCTTATATTTAAACATAAACTAGGGATAAATTTAGGGGTTAAAACATGAACAATTTAGGTTTGAAAATATAAAGGGCAGTTCTAAAAATTCAAAAAAAATAGTTTCCCGCAGATTTCTCAAATATTCGCAGATTGATTTTAAATACGTTGTGTTATTTATTCTGCGAAAATTAGCGAAATCTGCGGGAGAAACTTAATTTTCCGAACCCTCCTAAATTTTGTTTGGTATTTATGTAAATTCTTCCACTAAAACGCTCTCTCCTGAGATGAAACCAAATTTTAACAAAAGCTTTATAAAACGAAATTGATTTAATTAGAAATAAATTTATGTAATTAATTCATGAGATATTTATTATTTTTACCTTTTAAAAATATAAAATTATGGAAAATGAATCACGCTTTCAGTCATTTTATTATAATCAACTGGAACCTCAGCTCTATGCTTTTGAAGCTGACAGAAAAAAAATCGTAAACAAAACATTTATCACTTTAATTGCTTTTATATTTGCTTATGCAATTCTTATTGTTGTGTTTTTGAATGATACAGAGTTGTTAGCTCCCATTGCAATTATTGCATTTACTTTGTTTATTATAGCTTTTTTTGTTCTTAAATACTTTTATGCCAAAAAGTACAAAAAACAGTTTAAGCAAAATATTATTAGTTTGTTGCTTTCTTATTTTAAAAAAGACCTGCAATACTTTCCTGAGCAAAAGATTCCGCAAAATACCTTTACTGAAAGCCAGATTTTTAATCAGGCATTTAACAGATATAATGGAGAGGATTTGATAACCGGCACAACAGATGGGATTCCTGTTTCTTTTTCTGAATTAAATGTACAACATCAAACAGGCAGTGGTAAAAACAGGCATACTCATACAATTTTTGATGGAGTATTTTTAGTAATACAAATGCCACTCAATCATTTTGGCAATACTATCATATTGCCCGATACTGCTGAAAAACTGTTTGGCAGTAAAATAGGAAACTTCTTTCAAGGAATGGGGAAGAGTAGAGGAACATTGGTTAAAATTGATGACAGGGAATTTGAAAAAGAATTTGTTGTTTATGGCAGCAATCCCGATAGCACACTTTCTTTGCTAAATAATACCCTTGTAGAAAATCTGTTGAACTTAAAAAAACGAGTTGGAAAAAAGATATATGTTTCTTTTATAGGTAATATGGCTTATGTGGCTGTTACTTTTTCAGAAAACATGTTCGAACCCCGCGTGTTTAGAAAAATAAGGGACTTTAATTATATGAATACCCAAGCCGAATATATTGAATTTTTTACTAATATTGCAAAAATGTTAAATAACAAAAGAAATTAAGATAATATTCAGTAAACGAGTTGACAAGTAAACGAGTTGACAAGTGACTTTTAAAATAAAATTGCTACTAATGACTGAAGCTGAATACTAACTACTATTAATTAAATGAGAAAATTTCTTTCAAAGTTAACACTGAAAATTTGGGGTTGGAAAATCAAAGGAAGTTTACCCCCTGATCTGAAAAAATGCATATTGGTTGCGG
>DYDE01000169.1:6339-7701 GCA_020718065.1 Marinifilum sp.
CTATTGGGATTTTGTTATTGCCCGGCTTACATTTTATTATATGCATATCAATGCCCGTTTTCTTATTAAAAAGGAATTGTTTAAGTTTCCTTTTAAAAGATACATAAAATGGCTTGGTTGTATTCCTGTGGACAAAAGCAATGCTAAGAAAGCTATATTTTCAGCAGTTGAAGAAATAAAAAAATACGATTCATTACATCTGGTTATCACTCCAGAGGGTACAAGAAAATATACCAACAACTGGAAAAAGGGTTTTTATTTTATTGCTGTACATGCCAATATTCCTATGGTTCTCACTTACGTTGATTATAAAAAAAAGGAAGGTGGCTTTGGACCAGTAATTTACCCATCAGGCAACTTTGAAAAAGATTTTGCTCTAATAGAAGATTTTTACAGAACCGTTACTGCTAAATTTCCGGAAAACTTTAACCTAACACCTAAAAATGATGAAAAAGATCAATAATCAAATTTTTATAAATGGCTTATTACTTGTTGTGTTTTTTGCTCTAACCAACTGCAAAGCATACACCGACTTGAATAAAGCATTATTAAATCCGGCAGATGTTACAAAATTAAAATTGCAATACAAACAAATTGACAGTCTTTCGTCTGATATTGGTAAATTAACGGAACTAAAAACACTTTATTTATTTAAAAATAACTTAAGTTATATTTCTTCTGAGATTGGGAATTTAAAGAATTTAGAATCACTCACAATAAGTAGCAATAAACTGGAAGAATTGCCAGTTTCTATAGGTCAATTAACAAAACTAAAGATATTATCATTAAAGCATAATAAACTTAAATCGCTGCCTCCTGAAATTGGTAATTTAAAAGAACTAAAAGAGTTGTATCTGGAGCATAATGAATTGTTAAAGCTCCCTCCCGAAATAGGTAAATTAACAAAACTCGAATTACTTTACTTAAACGATAATTATTTGCAGGAGTTGCCAAAAGAAATTGGGAAATTAACAAATTTAAGGTTTTTAGTAATCGGCAAGAATAGCCTAAAATCGCTACCAGACGAGATAGGTAACTTAACCAGAATGACAGAGTTGAATGTTGCCTTTTGTGGTCCTTTGGTACAAGTACCGGAATCAGTCAGAAATTGTAAAAGTCTGGAATATATTTATATTGACAAATCTATTTTATTGCCATACAATATTAGTAGTGTAAATTCAAGACTGCAAATTGTGGTTAAAGCCAGTGGAAGTTTAAATTAAACTTATTATTACAACAAAAATCCGGTTATTGTAATATAATCTTATACAACTCAAGTGTTGCTGCAAGAGCAACCTGAGAGTAGTTTTGAGAAGCGTTTTTAAAAGAATTATATTCGGTTTGCCATAACTTCTGAATCAA
>DYDE01000170.1 GCA_020718065.1 Marinifilum sp.
TTTTGCGTTTTAGCATCTTTGCGAGAAATAATGAAAAACGTTTATATAGCATCTTTGCGCCTTTGCGAGAAATAATAAATTGTTCTTTTGCGTTTTAGCATCTTTGCGAGAAATAATAAAAAACGTTTATATAGCGTCTTTGCGTCTTTGCGAGAAATAATAAAATACAAAGTGTTTCTAATAATTAGATTTTTTGAGGTGTACAAAATTTTAAAACCGGAGTTTACATTAGTTGATGCGATATGTAGAACCTGTTAACATTAGGATTTTAAAATTTAATTCCAATGAAGAAAAAGTAATATTTTTAATGTTCCATTTTACAATGTTGATATTTTGTAAATAATTATTCTATAAATATTCCGATCCTATGCTGCTTAATATAGCCTTATCAGAAGTGATAGATTTGTAATTAGTTAATTATACATACAAATATTATCTAAATTTGATACTTTTTATTTATATAACTTAAATAAGTGTTATTTTTGAGAAAAATATTTAAAATAGATTATTAAGGGCTTCTAAAAATTAGATTTTTTGAGGCGGACAAAATTTTAAAACCAGAGTTTACATTAGTAAATGAAGATTTTAATCCCGATTAATCGGGAGAAGTCCAACGAAGAAAAAGCAATTTATAGAAGTCCCTTATTGTTGAGTTGTAATAAAAGAAAGCATTTAGTAGATGAAGATATTTAAAATAAGCATTACTGTTTTTATACTTTCCTGGAGTTTCTTTTTGTGGGGCGATACCAATCGCATTCCATGTCATGTTGAGTGTAGGAGTTCTGATTTCAATTCTTTACAGGATAAAATTGTCAAAAAGTCAATAGAAAATAAAAAAGCCGATAGCCTTTGGGTAGATTCCACTTATAAAAGTATGACCCTGGAGGAACAAATTGGTCAATTGATTATGATTAATGTTTATTCAAACAAAAGCAATGAAGAAGCATATGTAAAAAGTGTTACCTCTATGATTAAAACATACAAACCCGGTGGTATTTGTTTTTTTCAGGGTGGTCCGGTAAGACAAGCAAATCTGACAAATCTTTGGCAAGGTGTTTCTAAAATACCAATGTTTGTTGCTATCGATGGAGAATGGGGGCTTGCCATGCGTTTGGATAGTACTGAGGAGTTTCCAAAAGCAATGACACTTGGTGCAATTCAGGACAACAAGCTTATCTATGCGATGGGAGAGGAAATAGCTCGACAATGCAAACGTATAGGCATTAATATTAATTTTGCACCAGTTGTAGATGTTAATAACAACCCAGCTAATCCAGTTATTGGTTACCGTTCTTTTGGTGAAGATCCAAAGAATGTTGCATTAAAAGGAATTTCGTATATGAAAGGAATGCAGGATGCCGGAATTATAACAACTGCAAAACATTTCCCAGGTCATGGTGATACAGATACCGATTCTCATTTTTCTTTACCTGTTATTAAAAGTTCTGTTTCCCGTTTAGATTCTGTTGAACTCTATCCTTTCAAAGAATTAATAAAGAACAATGTAGAAGGTATAATGGTTGGTCATTTATTTGTTCCTGCTTATGATACTGCCAACAATACTGCATCAACTGTATCTAAAAACATTATTACAGGCTTATTAAAAAACAAACTGAACTATAAAGGTTTAATTATTACAGATGCATTGGGAATGCAGGGTGCAATTGGTTATACCGAACCAGGTATGCTGGAAGTAAAATCTTTAAAAGCAGGAGTTGATATTTTATTGATGCCACAAGATGTTCCAAATACCATTAAACAAATTAAAATTGCAATAACAGAAGGTGAGCTGACCAAAGCAGATATAGAAAAAAAATGTAAAAAAATATTGTTATCAAAGAAAAAACATGGTTTGCAGGTTTATAAACCAATAGAATTATCTAATATTGTCGAAGATTTAAACTCTTACAAAGCAAAATTAATTACCAGAAGACTATACGAACGGGCAATTACATTATTGATTAATAAAAATAATATCCTGCCTTTAAAAAACATTGATACACTTAAATTAGCTTCGGTTATTATTGGAGATACTACCCAAAATACATTTCAGAAAAGATTAAATGATTATGCCCGTGTTGATTTGTTCTCAATCTCATCATCTCCATCCAAAGAACAAATAAACAAACTGCTAAATAGCCTTTCAGCATATAATTTAACAATAGTCAGTATTCATAAATCCAACAATTCACCTAAGAGCAACTATGGTGTTACTTCAAAAGTTATTGATTTGATCAATCAGATTAAATCAAACAATAAAATTATACTTGATGTTTTTGCCTATCCCTATTGTTTAAAAAGCCTATCAAATACTCAAAACATAGAGGCGTTGATAATGTCCTATCAGGACAAAGAAATGTCTCAGGATGTCTCTGCACAACTTATTTTTGGAGGAGTGTCTGCAACGGGAAGACTACCGGTTACGGCTTCTTTTCAGTTCCCCTTAAATGCAGGAATACAAACAAATAATTTTTTCCGTTTTAAATACACCATACCCGAAGATTTAAACATTGCTACGGTTGATTTGAATGGAATAGATTCTATTGTTGCTGGTTGTATCAGAGACAGTGTTTTTCCTGGCTGTCAGATATTATTGGTAAAAGATAATGAAGTATTCTACCAGAAATCATTTGGCTACTTTACTTACGATAGAATAAAAGCAGTTAACAATAATGATATTTACGACCTGGCATCTATAACAAAGATTGCAGCGACCACTGTTTCTTTAATGAAACTTTATGATGATGGAAAAATAAATATAGACAAAACACTTGGTTATTATTTACCTTATTTAAAAGGAACAAATAAGGAAAACCTGCCAATTAGAAAAGTAATGGCTCATCAGGCAAAGTTAAAAGCCTGGATTCCATTCTATCTCCAAACAATTATTAATGGAAGTTTAGATACCTCTTTATACAGGACAAGCTATTCTGAAGCTTTTCCATATAAGGTTGCCGAAAATATCTATATCAGAAAAGATTATAATGATACTATTTTTAAAAGAATTGCTGATTCTCCCCTAAGAACCAATAATAAGTATTTGTACAGCGATTTGGGATTTTATTTATTGATGAGAATAATAGAATCTATTACCAATGAGCCATTAGAACAATATTGTTATGAAAACTTCTATAAACCAATGGGGATGTCAACGATGTGTTATCGTCCACTCAATTATTTTCCAAAAGAAAGAATAGTGCCAACCGAAATGGATACGGTGTTCAGAAAGCAATTGCTTCAGGGCAATGTTGATGATCCTGGTGCAGCCATGCTTGGAGGAGTTTCGGGGCATGCTGGTTTGTTTTCAAATGCCAATGATTTAGCTAAGCTTTTACAAATGTTTCTTCAATATGGCGTTTATGCAGATAAGAATTATTTAAAAAAAGCAACAATTAAAGAGTTTACATCTTATCAATATCCTGAAAATAAAAACAGAAGAGGTTTGGGTTTTGATAAACCGGTAAATAGCGTACCTTCAAAAAAACAAACCTGCGAAAGCACCTCTACATTAAGTTATGGTCACTCTGGTTTCACAGGTACCTATTTTTGGGTTGAACCAAAAGAGAATTTTATTTATATATTTCTTTCTAACAGGGTTTGCCCCAATGCTAGTAACGAAAAAATAACAAACAGAGATATTCGTTCAGGTATTCATCAGGTAGTTTACAATGCCATTAAGAAAAGCAAAACAAATATCCTCTAATTAATGTTTATGCTGTGAAAATAATAACTAAAATACTTAAACTATCGTTTTTTTTACTTTATTTACTAAGTAGTATTTTGTTATTTGCAAGTAATAAAAACAAAATTGATAGTCTTGAAGCTCAAAGTAAGATAGTAAATGACCTTCAACGAATAGATATTTATAATAAATTAAGTGAACTTTATGTTATCGATTCTGATTCAAAATCATTTTATTATGCCGATTCTGCATATAAAATCGCAATCAGTAAAAATTCAATATTAGGAATTATAACTTCTCTTAATAATCTTGCTATAATATACAAAAATCAGGGCAACTATGCTTTGGCTTATAGTCATTCTATGAGAGCCTTGCAATATTGCCAGCTTGTTCATTCAAAGTATGAGTCAGCCAGCTCTTTAGATAATATTGGTGATATTTATCTAAATCAAAAAAATAATAATGAAGCTTTGATAAAGTATCAGGATGCATATAAAATATATAATGAGCTAAATAATAATGAAGGTATTATCGATATGCTTTTGGGTATAGGTGATATATATTTGCTCAGAATGAATAAATCCAAAGCTTTTGATAACTTTAACAAAGCACTTGAATTATCTGAGGTTATTAATGACTCCAATAGAATTGCATATGCCTATATTCATATAGGGAAATGGTATAGAAATAACTATAAATTTTTTATTGCAATTGATTATTTTCAAAAAGCTGAAACTATTTTTCAATTGTATAATAATAAAAGAGGAATAATCAGTTCTAACGAAAATATTGGTATTGCGCTTGCTTTAAATGGTGATTTTGATAAGAGTATCGAATTTTATAATAAATCGTATGCATTAGCAACTATTATTGGCGAAAAAGAAGCTGTTTTGTCTTCATACAATAATTTATTTAATTCTTATTATGGTTTGTCTGATTATAGGGAAGCATTAAAGTATCATATCTTATACAACAATCTTAAAGATAGTATGATTGCAGAGAGCAGTATGCAAATATTTCAAATGCAGTTTAACTATGAAAAGGACAATAATATAAAAGAGATAAAAGTTTTAGAAAAAGAAAATGAGTTGATAGACATGCAATTAAAACGAAATAAAGCATATATTTATTCGTTTATTTTTGGTTTTATTGTTTTAATGGCAATGTTATTAGTTAGTATATATGCATATACCCAAAAAAGAAAGGCAAACAAAGAATTGGGTAAGCAGAAAGACCTTATTATTTGGGAAAAAATGCAATCAGAATCACTCCTTTTAAATATTTTACCTTATGATATTGCAGAAGAATTAAAAAACAAAGGTAAAGCAACCGTCAGGCATTATGAAATGGTATCAGTTTTATTTGCCGATTTTAAGGATTTCTCTAAAATAACTGAAAAAACACCACCAGCTATCCTTATTGCTGAGTTGGATAAGTATTTTATTAAATTTGATGAAATAATTAACAAATATAATCTCGAAAAAATTAAAACTATTGGTGACTGCTATATGTGTGTGGGTGGAATTCCCAATCCAAATAAAACAAATCATATTGAAGCAGTATTGGCTGGTTTAGAATTTCAGCAATATATCAAAGAATGTAATATTTTAAAGGCAGAGAAAAATGAATTATTGTGGGAATTGCGCATAGGAATACATACTGGAAAAGTAATTGCAGGTGTTGTTGGCAAAAAGAAATTTGCTTATGATATTTGGGGCGACACAGTGAATACTGCAAGCAGAATGGAGTCTGGATGTGAGATTGGAAAGGTAAATATTTCCGGTGTAACTTATGAAGCAGTTAAGGAATATTTTGAATGTACGTATAGAGGCAAAATGGATGTAAAGAACCTTAAAGAAATGGATATGTATTATGTTGACAGCATTAAACCATTTTATTCTAAATGCCGTAAAGGGCTTTTACCTAATAGCAATCTAAAAAAACTAATAAATCCTTCTGTTAAAATAGAAGATGATTTGGTTTAGCTTTTAAATAAAAAATGACACAGGACGAAATATACATGCAACGATGCCTGCAATTGGCTCAAAACGGAATTGGCAATGTTGCTCCAAATCCAATGGTGGGTTGTGTAATTGTTTGTGATGATAAAATAATCGGAGAAGGTTATCATGCAAAATACGGAGAAGCACATGCTGAAGTTAATGCTATTAATAGTGTTAATAACAAAGAACTTTTAAGAAAATCAAAGCTATTTGTTAATTTAGAACCTTGTGCCCACTTTGGTAAAACGCCTCCCTGTGCTGATTTGATTATTGAGAACATAATTCCTGAAGTTGTCATAGGTTGTTTAGATACTTTTTCTTTAGTTGCAGGAAAAGGAATTGAAAAACTTAAAAATGCAGGTTGTAACGTTAAGGTTGGTTTATTAGAAAAAGAAAGCAGAAATCTCAATAAAAGATTCTTTACCTTTTACGAAAACAAACGTCCATATATTATTCTAAAATGGGCACAAACACTTGATGGCTATATTGATGTTAATAGAGAAGATAATACTGTTGCGCAGCCAACATGGATAACCAACGAAAAGCTTAAAATGCTTATTCACAAATGGAGAATCGAAGAACAGGCAATTATGGTTGGAACAAATACGGCATTATTAGATAATCCTTCTCTTAATGCCAGAGAATGGGCAGGAAATTCACCTATAAGGATTTTAATTGACAGAGAGTTAATAGTTCCTTTAACCTATAATTTATTTAATCAACAAATAAAAACCATAGTCTTTACTGAAAAGGATAAAGAATCTAAGGAAAATATTCAATATGTTAAATTGAATTTTTCGGAAGATTTTATTCTACAGATACTTTCTTATTTATATAAAACAAAAATACAGTCTGTGATTGTGGAAGGTGGTAGTATGCTGCTGAATTCTTTCATTGAAAAGAATTTGTGGGACGAAGCTAGAGTATTTATTGGAAATAAGCTGTTTTACGAAGGAATAAAAGCACCTGCTATGGAAGGAAGATTGGTTTCGGATGAATTAATATATAAAGACCATTTACTTATCTACAAGTCGTAAAAATGAAAAGCAAGAAAAGCCACAAAAATATGCCATTTTTTTATCCACTTTTACCTTTAACCTAGTCCCTTTAACCTTTTCCTTAGACAAATGCTCTATCTAATCCTCGCTATACTCACTTCTTCCGGAATTGTAGTTTTATTTAAACTTTTCGACAGATATAAAATAAATAACATTCAAGCTATAACTGCAAACTATGCAGTTGCTTCTATACTCGGATATATTACTGCACCTGGAATTGTTTCTGTAAATTCGATTATCTCACCAATTTGGTTTCCTTTCGCATTAATTGTTGGTATTACTTTAATATTAACTTTTAATGTTTTTGCTTTGTCTTCTCAAAAAGCAGGGGTAGCAATTACTGCCGTTTCCAGTAAGATGTCAGTCGTAATACCTGTATCTATTGGTATATTATTCTATCAGGATATTGTTAATTTTTGGATTATTACAGGGGTTATTATATCAATTTTAGCTTTTTATCTTACTTTTAGAAAAAAGAGCACCGAAAAGTTTAATAAAAAGTATTTTATATTGCCCATTTTGTTGTTTTTAGGCAATGGTTCTAATGATTCGTTATTAAAGCATGCTCAAAAGTTTTATATTGGAGGAGAAACAGAATTGTTCTTATCAACAGCTTTTATGTTCAGCTTTGTAATTGGCAGTATTGTTTTGTTAATTGATATATTTAAGAATAAGCGTGAATTAAAATTAAAACACTTTACAGCAGGAATTGTTCTTGGTTTGTTGAATTATGCTTCCACTTATTTCTTTGTTAAAGGTTTGTCGCAATTTCAAAG
>DYDE01000002.1:0-54794 GCA_020718065.1 Marinifilum sp.
ATATAGTTTGTCCGGGACGATAAATAGCCCTATCAGTAAAGAAAAATGTTTGCAGGTGCTTGTATTTCTGAGGAGTTGTATATTTATATTGATAGTAATTTCTATCAGTTCTCAACTGGTCACTACCATAAAAAAAGTCCATATAAAAACTACGTGAATAATCCTTTGAATTATATGTAGGGATTTTAAAATAGCCTTCGCTATTTGTAATATATGTGCCACCTTTTATATATTCATAACTACTTGTAACATAATTATAGCGTTCAAAATACATTTGTGCAGTTGCACTAACTAAAGGTTCTCCAGTTACACGGTTGAGCATATAAAAATCATAAGAATAATCAGGATTTTGTCTGTTAATATAACTTATGCTTGAACTCCAATAGCTGCTATAAGCAAATATATTATTATCTACTTTAAAATTATTGTTATTACAAACTAGAACTACATAATATCCCGAAGGTAATTCTGGCATTTTAATTTCTATAGAATGGTTTTGGTAATCACCATCATCGATAAGTTTAACCGACCACTCTTTAATTGGCTTATACTTAATGTATTTTTCCAACAACTCTTTTCCATAATATTTATATACAAGTTTTTTATCTGTATCAGGATCCATTTTAATAACTCTCACGGTTATTTCAGGTGTATTTTTGTAAGAAACCAACGCTCTGAATGGTTTGTTTGGAACATTAACATCTTCAATAGTAAATGATAATGCTTTATCTAAAATTCTACTTTGTAAATATTTACAATTTTTTGCACCATCTGTTTCTGGAAAAATTTTTAAAGTATTCTCACATTTTTCGTATGCTGTTTTAATAAGCCACTTGTTTTTTTCAGATTCTAAGGGTTTATACTGTAAACCCTTATTATAATATTGATTTGCGATCGCATAAGAAATATCAGTAGAAGCAGGGTATTTAATAAACTTACTTTCAAGGTTAATCAGATATTCGAGATAGATACTATCTTTCGATTCAATAACGGTATTCGCATTAACAAAAGCAATTCTTTTCAAATCAACATCTATTAATGCCTGAGGGTTGCTGTCATGAAGATGAAAAATAGTCAGATCCTGCAATAATTTAATAGCATAATATTTTAGGGATAAAGAATCCTTTGTAACAATATCTATTTTAGCAAAAGCTTCAGGTAATTGATAATAATCAAGGGAGTTTAGCTCAAATTTAAAAACAGGTTCGGCAAGCCCTGTTTCGTCATTCATAAAAAAATCTACAGCCCTGTGAGCAAGAAAATCATATAAGGTTGGGCGATAATTTTTAGAGTTATAGCCTTTAGTTATAATAGCATCATATATTTTAAGCTCTGTATCTTTAAGCTGTTGGACATTTTTTAATACTTCAAGGTGGTTGTAAATGACTTCTTTAACAACTTTTTTTAAATCCCAAGTACGTATATCATTTTGTTCAAAATTTGCTGTTTCAGTGCGATTTAAAAACAAATATCGGTTTTGTTGATAATATCTCCAATACATCTCAGCTAACATTGATTGCAAAACCGGCTTAATTGGAAACTCAGCAGTATTTACTTCATTTTCAAGCTGATTTATATTTTTAACATAAGCATCTTCTTCAACATTGTCAATAAGTTTCATTTTATAAATAACTGCTTTTACAAAATGGGCAGCATTTTTTTGTTCTTTTGCTTTATTATAAAGGACATTAACAATCTCTAACGCAGATTTTGGTAGTCCTTTTCCTATTAAAGAATCTACTTTCTTCCATTCATTTTCAAAATCTTTATCATTACTAATTTTCATAATATTGGCTTTTTTTCGTTCAATATTTTTAACTGCAACATAGTTTGCTGCCAATGCTAAAACACTGATAATACATAGTATTATTACAATTCTTGTTTTCATAATTATGATTTGTTAATTTAAAATTCATTTTTCGTTTTAGATGCATTGTTTTTTCAGATTCCATAAAAGTATAATATTTTTTTATAAAAATAACTGATTAAATACATTTTATTTTAGGTATGTGTTTTTTGTGATTACACAAACAATATTCTTTATAATTGTAATTTTAAACAACCTGAACTATTGAATTAAAGTAAAATTCCGAACAATAAAAAAACCCAATGAAAATCAAAGGGTTATTTTATTTCAAAAAAGAATAAATTTATTTAATTTTTGAAGATAATGGGTTTAAAAGACCAGAGTATTTAACCAATTCCATTTTAACTTTTCCTACTCTTATGCCAGATTCCGCAATAATAGGCATTCTGTTTTTATCATCTGTAACCCACAAGGTCATTGGGTAAGGGTCTTTAAATGTTTTATCAACAGCAACCATTGGTTTAAATTTTAAACAGTTGAAAGTTCCAAGATCAGTAGTTACGACTTCCTTTCCTAAATATTTTATCTTTGAAGTATAAACCGAATCATCAATATAAAAATCAACTGGATATATATCTCCAGATTTTGCATTTGTAAAATCATAAGTACGGGCATAATAAAAAGCTGAAATTATATCCTGCACATATTTAGGTGTATTAATTGTTTTTTTTTGACTGATTGTTTTACCCTTTCTTTGATCGAAAGTAATATCCTGACTTATTTTATAACCACCTTCATTCACCCTGCGGATAAATACCCATGGGAACATACCTTCTTCATCAATATATGTTTCATAATTATCCACTACTTTAAAAAACAAATTAAACATACCTAATGATTTACCCAGACCAACTACATGATAAGTATTCCTTCCACCTATAATTTTATTTTCTTCTGTAACTTTTAAAGAAGCCATTCCTGCTACAACTTTTCCTGTCAGCACTGCATCATAGTAAACTTTAAAATATAGTTCCTCTCCTCTTTTGAAAACTTCATTGTTTACTTTTCTTAATTCCTGAGATTTCAAACTTACTGATGATATCATCATCAGTATTACTATAAAAAATACACGTTTCATTTTATCAGTTTTTAATGTTGCTTTATAAAAATCAAAAAGTGTTCCAAAAAACAAAAAACCTTGCAATTTCAATTATATCACAATATTAATGATTTTTTGAGGAACAACAATAATTTTTTTGGGTTGTTTACCCTCTAACCATTTTTGTGAATCTACATTTGTGATAATAGCTTTTTCAATATCTGGAATAGACATATTTACTGGTAATTCTATTTTAAAACGCATTTTCCCATTAAAAGATACGGGATAAGTAAAATTGTTACTAGCCAAATAAGCTTCATTTAACAAAGGAAATGCGGCATCACTAATGGTATTTTTATTTCCAAGCAAATACCATAATTCTTCTGCAATATGAGGAGCATAAGGTGAAATAATAATAGTTAAATCCTGTAATATTTCTCTTTTATTGCATTTTAATTCCGTCAGCTCGTTAACACAAATCATAAATGAACTTACAGTTGTATTAAAAGAGAATCTTTCGATGTCTTCTTGCACTTTCTTAATAGTTTTATGTAATATTTTCAATTCTTCAGGAATTGCTTTCTCTTCAGAAATATTTAAATCATTGTTATTATCATGAAATAGTTTCCAAAGTTTACGTATAAATCGAAATACACCCTCAATACCTTGTGTATCCCATGGTTTGTGTTGTTCGAGGGGTCCAAGAAACATTTCATATAAACGTAGCGTATCTGCTCCATACTTTTCAATTAATGCATCTGGATTTACAACATTAAGAAGCGATTTGGACATTTTTTCAACTTCCCAACCACAAATATATTTCCCATCTTCCAAAATAAATTCTGCGGAATTTAAATCAATATGAGAATTTTTAAATTCTTCAATATTTAACAAATCATTGTTTACGATACTAACATCAACATGAATTGGAGAATAATCATATTTATCTTTAAGATTATATGAAACAAATTTATTAGTATCTTTTATCCTATATACAAAACTAGATCTTCCCTGAATCATTCCCTGATTGATAAGCTTTTTGAAGGGCTCTTTTTTACATACTAAACCAAGATCATATAAAAACTTGTTCCAAAAACGCGAATATATTAAATGACCTGTAGCATGTTCAGCACCACCGATATAAAGATCAACATCTTGCCAGTATTCATTTGCTTCTTTAGAAACTAGTGTTTCTCTATTTTGAGGATCCATGTATCTTAGATAATATGCACTCGAACCAGCAAAACCTGGCATAGTATTACATTCAATTGGATAGCCATCTTTAGTGTTCCAATTTTTAGCACGTGCAAGAGGTGGTTCACCGGATTCTGTTGGAAGATAAGCATCAACTTCTGGTAATTCTAAAGGTAAATCTTTTTCATCAATGGTATAAGGAATTCCATTTTTATAATAAATAGGAAATGGCTCACCCCAATATCTTTGACGACTAAAAATAGCATCACGCAAACGATAATTAATTTGTCTTTCTCCAATATCTGTATCCTCAACTTTTTCAATTACTGTTTTCATTGCTTCTTTTACCTTCATTCCATTGATAAATTCGGAATTAATAGCAATTCCATCTTTTGCATCATAAGATTCTACAGAAATATCACCTCCAGAAATAACTTCAATAATAGGGATATTAAAATGTTTTGCAAATGCATAATCTCTGCTATCATGGGCAGGAACAGCCATAACAGCTCCTGTACCATAACCTATTAAAACATAATCAGCTATCCAAACTGGAATTTCTTTTCCAGAAAAAGGATGAATGGCATAAGCACCAGTAAATTCACCAGTAATTCTTTTTACATCTGCCATTCGCTCTCTGTCGGATCTACTCTTTGTTTCTTTAATATAATTATTAACAGTTTCTTTTCTATCAGGAGTTGTAATTGTAGAAACCAATTCATGTTCGGGTGCAAGTGTCATAAATGTTACACCGAAAATTGTATCAGGACGTGTTGTAAATACAGACAATAAGTTGTCAAAGTTTTTAATTTTAAAATTTATGAGAGCACCTTCTGATTTGCCAATCCAATTTCTTTGGACTTCTTTAATAGAATCCGCCCAATCAATTTCATCAAGTCCCAACAACAATCTCTCTGCATAAGCAGTAATTCTTAATGACCATTGTTTCATTGATTTTTTTAAAACAGGATGACCTCCTCTAACTGAGAATCCTTCACTAACCTCATCATTTGCCAAAACAGTTCCCAAAACAGGACACCAGTTAACCATAGTATCAGCCAAATAAACCAAACGATAATTCATTAAAATATCGCTTTGCTGTTTCTCAGTCATGGCATTCCATTCAGAGGCTGTAAATTTTTTTGTTTCAGAACAAGCTGCATGAATCTTAATATTTCCATTAATTTCAAATACTTTAATTAAAGATGCCAGTGTTTCTGCTTTGTCTGTGTTTTTATTATACCACGATTTAAATAGTTTTATAAAAACCCACTGAGTCCATTTGTAATAATCGGAATTACATGTTCTAACCTCCCTGTCCCAGTCAAATGAAAATCCAATTTTATCAAGCTGTTCGCGATAACGGGCGATATTTCTTTCAGTAGTAATTGCTGGATGTTGGCCTGTTTGAATTGCATATTGCTCAGCAGGTAAGCCATATGCATCGTATCCCATTGGATGAAGAACATTAAACCCTTTTAATCTCTTAAACCTTGCATAAATATCAGAAGCAATGTATCCCAAAGGATGTCCAACATGAAGTCCTGCTCCTGAAGGATAGGGAAACATATCCAAAACATAAAATTTTGGCTTGTTTTTATCAATAGTTGCTTTGTAAATTTTATTTTCAGCCCAGTATTTCTGCCATTTCTTTTCTGTTTCACTATAATTGTAATCCATCTTTTATCTTTTTTTCTATTGAAGTTATTGTTAATTTATATAATTTATTGATTTCGCCAATGCGCTTTCAATGCCCATAATATTTTTACCTCCTGCAGTTGCAAAAAAGGACTGTCCACCACCACTACCATCTATTTCTTTTGCTAATTCTTTCACAATATTTGAAGCATTCAAACCTTTGTCTTTAACTAAATTTTCCGAAATCATAACAGATATACTTGGTTTGCCATCTGATTCAGTTGCAATTAACAAAAACAAATCATTTATTTCTGATTTAATACTAAAAGCTAAATCCTTTATGTTTTTTAAATCTAAGTTTACTTTTTCAGCCAGATAATTGATATTGTTAATTTTTTTAATCTTTTTGATTAGCTCTGTTTTAACAATTTTTGTTTTCTCTTTATTGAATTCATCTAATTGTTTTTGAAGATTATTGTTTTGTTCAATCAAATTATTAACAGCTTTAATTATATCCTTAGGATTTTTTAAGATTTTATTTATTTCATCTATTGTGTTGCTTTGAGAAGTATAGTATTCAATTGCTTTGTCTGCAGTTATTGCTTCAATTCGTCTAACACCAGCTGCAATTGCTGTTTCAGAAACTATCTTAAACAACCCTATGTTTCCTGTTGCGTCAACATGGGTTCCTCCACACAATTCAATTGAAAAATTAGTATCAAAAGCTATCAATCTAACAAAATCTCCATATTTTTCTCCAAACAAAGCAACTGCACCTAATTCTTTTGCTTTTTCTATCGGAATATTTCTTTGTTCTTCGATATGAATATTTTCTCTAATTTTCTCATTAACAATCTTCTCAACATTAATGATTTCTTCATCTGTAAGCTTAGAAAAATGGGAAAAATCAAAACGTAAACGCTCCTCATCCACATAAGAACCTTTTTGTTCAATATGGTTTCCCAAAACTATTCTAAGTGCTTTATGAAGAAGATGAGTTGCTGAGTGATTATCAGCAGTATGAATTCTTTTATCAATGTCAACTTTTGCTGTATAGGTTTTCATTAAATCATCAGGAAGTTCATCTGCTAAATGAACGATGAGATTGTTTTCTTTTTTAGTGTCAACAATAACAATATTATCATTGATGGATAACAAGCATCCTTTATCTCCAACCTGACCTCCTGATTCTGCATAAAAAGGTGTTTTATCCAATACAATCTGAAAAAATTCTTTATCTTTAGACTTAACTTTGCGATATTTAATAATATTAACTTCAGCTTCAAGGGTATCATAACCAACGAATTCGGTCTCTTCAGTATTTTGTAACACAATCCAATCACCAGCATTAATAGCACCAGCTGATCTTGAGCGAGTTTTTTGTTCTTCCATACCTTTATTAAAGCCAGACATATCAATAGTCCATCCTTTTTCTTCAGCCATTAATTGAGTTAAATCAATAGGAAATCCGTAAGTGTCGAATAATTCAAAAGCAAAGCTTCCATCAATTATTTTCTTTTCATAAGAAGTTGAAATATAATTTTCAAACTTCTGAATTCCCTTTGATAAAGTTCTTAAAAACGCGTTTTCTTCCTCAGTAATAACCTTTTTTATAATTATTTCCTGAGATTTTATTTCCTTAAATACATGTCCCATTTGATTTACAAGAGTAGGAAGTAATTCATTTATAAATGGTACTTTAACACCTAAAAACGTATAAGCATACCTAACGGCTCTTCTTAATATTCTTCTTATAACATACCCAGCTTTATTATTGGAAGGCAATTGTCCGTCAGCAATAGCAAAAGAGATTGCTCTTAAATGGTCTGCAATAACCCGAATTGCAATATCCGTATTCTCATTCAAACCATATTTAACATTTGCTCTGTTTGCTATTTCGTTTATTAAAGGTTGAAAAACATCAGTATCATAATTTGATTTCTTGTTTTGAAGTACCATACACAATCTTTCAAACCCCATTCCTGTATCAACATGCTTTGCAGGTAATGAAGTTAATGATCCGTCTTGTTTTCGGTTAAATTCAATAAAAACCAGATTCCAGATTTCTATAACAAGAGGGTTACCTGTATTAACCAATGAAGCTCCATCTGATTTTTCTCTTTCAGATTTGTCTCTTATATCAACATGTATTTCCGAACAAGGACCACAAGGACCTGTATCACCCATTTCCCAAAAATTATCTTTTTTAGAACCCAGAATAATTCTCTCTTCAGGTACTATTTCTTTCCAGTAATTAAATGCTTCTTTATCTTTTTCTAATCCTTCCGAACTATCACCTGCAAAAATAGTAATATACAATTGATCCTTATTTATTTTATAAACATCAGTAAGTAATTCCCAAGCCCATTCAATAGCTTCATTCTTAAAATAATCACCAAACGACCAGTTTCCAAGCATTTCAAACATGGTATGATGGTAAGTATCTTTTCCAACCTCTTCCAAATCGTTATGTTTACCAGATACTCTAAGGCACTTTTGGGTATTTGCAATTCGATTATACTTAATTTGACTGTTACCTAAGAAAATATCTTTAAACTGATTCATACCAGCATTGGTAAACATCAATGTTGGATCATTTTTCACAACCATTGGTGCTGAATCAATAATCTGGTGTTGCTTTGAATTGAAGAAATCTAAAAATGTTTTTCTAATGCTTATTGAATCCATAGTAATTTTAGGAAAATTTAAATTTTAACAATTTTTAACAATTAATAAATTACAAAATTAGATTTTTTTTGTATGTTTGCATTAAATCAAAACAAGCAATATCTCAAACTCTTGATTTGCAAACAGTTTAATGCTTGTTTTTTGTTATTTTGTATAAACTAATCACCAATTAAATGGCAAAAAGTAAATATCATTTCAATTTTAAATCATTAGAAATTGAAAAAGTAAAAATAACACTAAAAGAAAAAGTATTAAAATTACTTTCTGTTTTAGCTGCAGGAATGGTATTTTCTGCAGTTGTAATATTACTTGCGTATAATTTCTTTAATTCTCCTAAAGAAAAGATGTTAAGACGCGAGAATGAGCAGCTAACTTTACAAATTGAATTGTTTAATAGCAAATTAGATAAGATATCTACAGTTTTAAATGATTTACAAAACAGAGATGATAATATTTATAGAGTAATTTTTGAATCAGATCCTATACCTAATTCAATAAGGAAAGCAGGATTTGGCGGAGTTGACAAATATTCTAAATTAGAGGGATATAATAATTCAGATTTATTAATAAATACAACTAAAAGATTGGATGTTATTTCTAGACAACTTTATGTTCAGTCAAAATCTTTTGATTATATTTTTATTAAAGCTAAAAAGAAAAATGAAATGCTTTTATGTATTCCTGCAATTCAACCAATTTCTAATAAAGATTTAACTCATCTTGCTTCTGGTTTTGGCTATAGAATTCATCCAGTATACAAAACACTCAAAATGCATACTGGAATAGATTTTGCAGCTCCAAAAGGAACTCTTATTTATGCTACTGGAAATGGAATAGTTGATGCAGAAACTGGAACAAAGTCTGGTTATGGTTTAGCAATTGTCATTAATCATGGGTTTGGTTATCAAACTTTATATGGACATTGTAGTGGCATTATAGTTAAGCCAGGTGATAGAGTTAAAAGAGGTCAAGTGATTGGTTATGTTGGAAACTCTGGACTTTCAGTTGGCCCACATGTTCATTATGAAGTGATTAAAAACGGCGTGAAAATTGATCCTATAAATTTCTTTTATAACGATTTATCTCCTGCAGATTATGAAAAAGTACTTGAGATAGCATCAAGAGTTAACCAATCATTATCTTAAAAAAATCATATTATATAAAAAGCCCCGCTTCTTTGATTGTTGGGGCTTTTATTATTAAATACTTTCAATAAATTGACACACTTAAACAATAAAAAGAAAATGAAGAAAATTACAACTGTATTTATATTATTGCTATTAGTAACAGGAATTGTTTTTGCAATTTCGAAAAGTGTCAATAAAGAAGAAAAGAAAGAGATAATTGTAACAAATACAAAAGAAAAACCACTCAATAAAGTTAATGATACTATTTCAATAATTGGAGTCGGTGATATGATGTTGGGCACAAATTACCCTTCTACACAATATTTACCACCCAATGATGGCAAAGATATTCTTTCACCCGTAAAAGATATTTTAATCAATGCAAATGTTACCTTTGGAAACCTTGAGGGAAGTGTTTTAGACAGCGGCGGTTCTCCAAAAAATTGTAAGGATCCTTCAAAGTGCTATGTTTTCAGAATGCCAACAAGATATGTAAATTATTTAAAAGAAGCAGGTTTTGATGTAGTCAGTAATGCCAATAATCATGCAGGTGATTTTGGCGATGTAGGCAGAACCAGTACTATGAATACATTAAAAAATGCAGGTTTGCATTATGCAGGACAAACTTCCATGCCTTACACTACATTTGAAATTGATGGCATTAAATATGGATTCTGTGCATTTGCTCCAAATTCTGGAACAATTGACATGAGAGATATTGATAACGCCAAAAACATTGTTAAACATTTGGATTCAATCTCAGACATCGTTATTGTATCATTTCATGGCGGTGCTGAAGGGGCTACCCATAGGAATGTAACAAGAAAAACTGAAATATTTTTAGGAGAAGATAGAGGAAATGTTTATGTTTTTTCTCATGCTCTAATAGATGCTGGTGCAGATGTGATATTTGGTCATGGACCACATATTACAAGAGCCATTGAACTATATAAAAACAGATTTATTGCATATAGTTTAGGCAATTTTTGCACTTATGCCAGATTCAGTCTTAGTGGATATGCAGGAGTTGCTCCAATTATCAAAGTTTTTGTAACTAAAACCGGAGAGTTTATTAAAGGTCAGATATTTGCTATTAAACAACCAGGTGAAGGCGGCCCAATTATTGATAATAGTAATAAAGTTATAAAAGAAATTATCGAGCTAACTACAGCAGATTTCCCCGAAACAGAACTTCTAATTAAAGAAACTGGTGAAATAACCAAAAAATGATTTATAAATCCAAATGACGGGCTGTTACAAACCTGATTTTATAATAATTAATTTCACTTAACCTATCAATGATTATTCCTCTTCTGGTGGAATGAATCATAGTAATAGATTTGTCGTCAACCTCAATTACCATTGAAACATGCCCGATTTTTTTATTATTAATATTTCTTCCTTTAAAGAAGAGCAAATCGCCTTTTCTAGCTTCTGTGAGGTTTATTTCTTTTCCAATACCAGCTAACCCAATAGATGAACGGGGAATTTCATACCCGAATTTATTAAAAACATAGTGAATATATCCTGAGCAATCGAAGCCACTTTTGTCATAACCTTTATATCTATATGGAAGTCCAATAAAATTTTTAGCAAAAACTATCATGCTATCTATTAAGTTTTCTTTTAACTTAGAAGAATCAACAATAGTTTTTGGAATTGATGCTACAATATTAGTATCTGAATATGTATTATAAGAACTTGCATTCAAGTTGCCCTGAAATACAAATGCTTTAATTAATATAACAAATAGAAATAAAAATAAAATATTTTTCATTAATTTAAATTAAAAATTCGGATGCAAAATTAGTTATTTTTTTTAATTTTTATTGCTGAGTTACTAGCAATGTTATTGTTCCATTGTAGTAAAACGAATGAATAAACTTGCTAATTTTTATGCGGTTTTAGCAAAAATGACAGAACGGTTTAGCAATTATAAAGGATAAACAAGAAGAATTGTTTACCTTTTATAAATTACACAAACTATGAATAAAATTTTCTGAAAAAGAAACTACTTTTTATTGCTTTCTAAAAATTTCAAAATGTTTTTTTCAACTCTGGAAAGCGTATTACTAATGTCCGATCTTTCAAATTTATTTCCAGTAATGTTCTCATACAATTCAATATATCTTTCGGAGACCAAACCGACAAAACTTTCATCCATTAATGGGACTTGCTGACCGTCTTTACCCTGAAACCCTTTTCCCATTAACCACTCACGAACAAACTCTTTTGAAAGTTGTTTTTGAGATTCATTATTTATTTGTCGCACTTCATAACCTTCTTTATAAAAATAACGTGAAGAATCTGGTGTGTGAATTTCATCTATAAGGTATATTTTATTATCTTTTTTCCCAAATTCATATTTGGTATCAACCAATATAAGCCCCATTTTGGCAGCAATCTCAGTGCCTCTTTGAAATAATGCCAATGTGTATTTCTCAAGTTCATCGTAATCAGCTTTACTAACTATTTCTAATTTTAATATTTCTTCTTTTGAAATATCTTCATCGTGCCCAATAACAGCTTTTGTTGTCGGAGTGATGATAGGTTTAGGGAATTTGTCATTTTCTTTCATTCCGTCTGGCATTGTAACCCCACAAATACTTCTTTTTCCACTTTTATATTCACGCCAAGCGTGCCCAGAGAGATAACCTCTAACTACCATTTCGATTTTAAATGGTTCGCAAAAAAGACCAATGGTTACCATTGGATCTGGTGTGTTTATTTTCCAATTTGGAACAATGTCAGCTGTTTCATCAAGAAATTTTGCAGCAATCTGATTTAATACTTGTCCCTTATAAGGTATTCCTTCTGGAAGCACAACATCAAAAGCTGAAATTCTGTCTGAAACAATCATTATCATTAATTCGTCATTAATATTATAAACATCTCTTACTTTACCTTTGTAAAAGCTTTTTTGACCGGGGAAATTAAAATTTGTGGCTGTAATTGCAGTCTTCATAATTGATTAGATTTATTAGTTAAATTTTCATAATTATTGAGTTCATGTTCTTTTGCATATGCTTTTACTATTTCAGATACAAGTTTATGTCTTACAATATCTGTTTCGTTCAAATATATGATTTCAATACCTTTTATATCATTTAAAATTCTAATTGCCAGAATAAGTCCAGAAGATTTACTTTTTGGCAAATCAATTTGTGTAATATCACCAGTTACAAAAAACTTAGCCGATTTTCCCATTCTAGTTAAGAACATCTTCAATTGATTTTCTGTTGCATTTTGAGCTTCATCAAGAATTGCAAAAGCATTATCCAAAGTTCTTCCACGCATATATGCCAATGGCGCAATTTCAATTGTTCCATCTTCCATATAGTTTTTGAGTTTAGCAGGTGGAATCATATCTCTTAGAGCATCATAAAGCGGTTGCAAATAGGGATCTAATTTTTCTTTCATATCTCCTGGTAAAAAGCCTAAGTTCTCCCCAGCTTCTACAGCAGGTCTTGTTAATATTATTTTTTTTATTTCCTTATTTTTTAATGCTCTGACAGCTAAAGCAACTGCAGTATATGTTTTGCCGCATCCAGCAGGACCAATAGCAAAAATCAAATCATTATTAGCACAACTTTCAACCATCCTAAACTGATTGACAGTTCTTGCTTTAACTAACATGCCATTTTTACCATGTATCAATACATGATTATGAAAATCTTCCTTTTCATAAATAGTTTTATGAATTCCTTCTTCTATTAATTGCAGCATATTGGATTCTGTGATTTTCCCATATTTCTCAACATGCTTTAATATTAATGAAAATTTTTCTTCAAACAATTCAATCTCGTCTGGTTCTCCGTTTAGTTTAATTATTTCACCACGGGCTACGATTTTTATTTTTGGGAATAGCTTTTTTAAAAAATCAAGAAGAACATTGTTTACCCCATAAACATCAACCGGATTTAAAAAATCAATACTTATAATCTTTTCAGCAACCATTAAAATTTTTATTTGGAAATGTTAATTTTAAGCCAAAATTATATAATTTTTGTTAATATCATTTTGAGAATTATAGAAATGATTACTTTTGAATTTTATATGCTTTTATATAATTAAGAAGGTCTATTAATATTTTTAAGATGCCGATAATTACTCTTACCAGCGATTGGGGTTTGAAGGATCACTATGCAGCTGTGATTAAGGGAACTATTATAAGTCAATTACCCAATGCAACCATTATTGATATTTCTCACGAAATAGATAAATTCGATATATTTCAGGCTTCATTTATAATTAAAAGCAGTTATTCCCATTTTCCAAAAGGCACTATTCATATTATCGCTATTAATACTATTGCTTCAATTAACGAACCACATACTGTCATCCTTTATCAGGGACACTATTTTATTAGTGCAGATAATGGGATATTTTCATTATTATTTGAAAACAAACCAGAATCAATTGTTGAGTTATCATTGATTCAAGATTCAGATTATTTCATTTTTTCTGAAAGGGATGTCTTTGTTAAAGCGGCTGTTATGCTAGCAAATGGAAGCAAAATTGAAGAACTTGGCATAAAAAAGGATCACTTAAATCATAAAATGACTTTAACTCCAATTATTGAAGCTTCCTCTATTAAGGGAACTGTTATTTATATTGACTCTTACGAAAATGTATTTGTTAATATAACCGAAAAAGTTTTCAAAGAATGTGGTAAAGGAAGACCATTTACGATTAATTTCAGATATAATGAAATAAATTCAATAAGCGAATCTTACGCCGATGTGATTGAAGGAGATATTGCTGCATTATTTAGCACTACGGGCTATCTTGAAATAATTCAAAATTTAGGAAATGCCAGCGGAATGCTTGATTTAAAAATTGGAGACCCTGTAAGAGTTTACTTCAATGAAAAATAGATTGTTTTCAATTTTTTTTATTACTATTTAAAAATAGATTAATTTCGCAATCTAAATTTATAAACTTTATGTTTACGCTTTACATTAAAGAAATTAGCAGTTTTTTAAATTCCTTAATCGGTTATATTGTTATTACAGTTTTTTTACTCATTAATGGTTTATTTTTATGGGTTTTTCAATTTGATTTCAATATTCTGGATGGTGGATATGCTAATATAGATGGTCTTTTCATGTTAGCTCCTTTTGTTTTTCTATTTCTAATACCGGCAATTACGATGCGATCTTTTGCAGATGAAAGAAAAAGTGGAACTATTGAGCTTTTAATGACTAAACCTTTAACTGATTACCAGATAATATTTGCAAAATATTTTGCAGGCTTAACTTTGGTGGTTTTTTCATTGTTACCAACACTTATTTATTATTTTTCCGTCTATCGTCTTGGCGCAACAATAGGTAATCTCGATATCGGAGGGACATGGGCTTCTTATATCGGTTTATTATTTTTGGGAGCAGCATTTGTAGCAATTGGTTTATTTTGTTCTTCAATAACAGAAACACAAATTATAGCTTTTATTTTAGCTGTTTTTATTTGTTGGTTTTCTTATATGGGTTTCGAATCCCTTTATTCTCTTGAACTTTTCGGGAAAATCGATTTGTTCATTAAATCTCTTGGCATAAGCGATCATTATGCATCAATTAGCAGAGGCGTTATAGACAGCAGGGATGTTTTATATTTCATTAGCATTACTGGATTGTTTATTATTTTAACTAAATTATCTCTTGTGAGCAGGAAATGGTAATTATTTTAACAAAATGAATTTCTTTATATAATGACTACCAAGAAAAAACAAATTAAAATTCAAAACCTTACTCAATTAACACTGAGTATTGTAATAATTATCTTAATAAACATAATAGGTTCTTTTACTTTTTTTCGTATTGATTTAACATCTGAAAAAAGATATTCTCTCTCAGATGCAACAAAAGAAATGCTTAAGAAAGTGGATGATATTGTTTATTTTAAGGTGTTTCTAGAAGGAGATTTCCCAACAGGTTTCAAAAGATTAAGTAAAGAAACCAAAGAAATGCTTGATGAATTCAGGGCTTATAACAAAAACATTCAATATGAATTTATAAACCCTACAAAAGTTAAGGACAAAGAAGATGTTAAGGGATTATATGATCAGCTCATAAAAAAGGGATTAGAACCAACTACCATTATGGTAAAAAAAACAGAAGGATCGTCACAGCAGGTTGTTTTTCCAGGTGCTTTGGTAACGTATAGAGAAAAAGAATTGCCATTGCAATTGCTCAATAATCAAATTGATATCAGCTCAGAAAATGTTCTTAACAACTCCATTCAATCTTTGGAATATGGGATATCTAATGTTATAAAAAAAATCACAACTATATATAAACCAAAAGTTGCATTTATAGAGGGACACGGAGAACTTAATAAAGAAAAAGTTGCAGATATTTCCAAAACTTTATCGGATTATTATGATGTATCAAGAATTAAAATTAATCATAAGTTAAAAAGCTTAGATTTAATAAAAGCTATAATAATTGCAAAGCCCGATACAGCTTTTGATGAGAAAGATAAATATATCATTGATCAATTTATAATGAAAGGGGGCAAGGTTTTATGGCTAGTCGATCCTGTTTATGCAACTATGGATAGCTTGCAAAAAAACATTGAAACTGTTGCTTTTGCACCACATTTAAATCTAGAAGATATGTTTTTTAATTATGGAGTGAGAATCAACTCAAACCTTATAATGGACATACAATCTTCTTCTATTCCCATGGTTACTGGGAAGACGGGCAACCAACCTCAAATAAACTTAGTGCCATGGTATTATTTTCCAATTATAACACCTTATATTAATCACCCAATTGTTAATAATCTAAATTCTTTGAAGCTAGAATTTGCTAGCACCATAGATACAATTGGTGTCGATGGCATCAGAAAAACCATCTTACTTACAACTTCGAAAAATACTAAACTAAATAATACTCCATGTAGAGTGAGCTTAGATATTACAAAAAAAATTCCCGATGAACGATTATTCAATAAATCAAACGAACCTGTTGCTGTGCTTTTAGAAGGAGAATTCAAATCTCTTTTCCAAAACCGACTTTTAGAAGATTTTATTGATAGTATGAAAGTTGCTAAAACACAATTTATTGAAAAAAGCAAACAAAATAAAATGATTGTAATATCAGATGGTGATATTATTAAAAATCAATTTCAAAACTCTAATGGACAAATCGTTCCTTTGCCTCTTGGTTATGATAAATACACACAAATAAGTTATGGAAATAAAGATTTTATTCTAAATGCCATCAATTATTTGTGCGACGACTCTGGATTGATTTCTGCAAGATCGAAAGTGTTAAAATTACGTTTGCTCGATAGCACCAAAATAACTAAAAACAGATTGTTTTGGCAATTGTTAAACACATTGGTACCAGTACTTATTGTCGTTTTGTTTGGAATAATCCAAGGTTTTATCAGAAAAAGAAAATACGCCAGAAGTTAATTTTAATATTTTTAATATTATGAAGAAAAACAGAATAATAATCCTTTTTACTTTAATATTAGCAATTATTGCCGTTTTATTAATACTCAGAAATTCCAAGAGTACCTTAAAAAAAGAGCTAAAAGATTTTGCAGTTACTGATACATCAACTATAACAAAAATTTTTCTTGTTGATAAAGGGAATCGTTCAGTACTATTAACAAAAAGTTTACCTGGACATTGGATGGTAAATGGAAAATTTATTGGTAAACCTGAAATAATAAAAACTTTATTGGAGACGATGCTTAAGTTGCAGGTGAGAGAGCCAGTTCCTAATGCTGCCCGTAATAACATATTAAAACGTCTTTCTACCTTATCAACAAAGGTTGAAATATATCAAAAAGTTTACAGAATAAACATATTTGGGTTAAAGTTATTTCCACATGAAAAACTTACAAAAACATATTATGTCGGAGATAATACCCAAGATTTATGTGGTACATACATGTTGATTGAAAACTCTTCAGAACCTTTTATAGTATGGATACCAGGATTTAACGGGTTTTTAACTATGCGTTATACTCCCAAAGAAGAAGATTGGCGTGACGCAACTATATTTAACCTTCCATTTAGCAAAGTGAAGTCTGTTACTGTTAAGTTTCCTACTACTCCTGATTCATCTTACACAATCAATCATATCGGAGAACGTGATTTTTCTTTGATTTCACTAGTAAACAATAAACAAATAATGGATGTAGATACCTTAAGGGTTCTTGAATATCTTTCTTCATTCAGATCTCTTAAATATGAAGCCCTTTTAAATGACATTGGAGCTGATTTCAAAGATTCAATTACCAGAATGACACCTTTTCACATAGTTACACTTACTGATATAAATGGGAAAACCACAACTATAAAAACTTTTCATAAAAAACCAATGACAGAAACCCCTGAAATGAACTTTCCTTTGAACATGACCTATGACACATCTTCTGATCCTGAAAGAATGTATGCACTAATAAATGATGATAAAGACTTTGTATTAATCCAATTTTATGTTTTTGACCGTATTTTACGAACAATCAACTTCTTTATTAAGTAAGTGTTATACTACTAGTTTTTTAATATTTTTTTTTATAAGTCATACAAAAAACTTTATCTTTGCGAAAACAACAATCATAATTATTTAATACTTTACTTTTAAATTGCTCTAAGGAATATTCCCTATCTACCAAAGACGAGCGTAACACATTAATTTAAAAATTAAAAAATATCTATATGAAATTTATTATCTCAAGTTCATTATTATTAAAACAATTGCAATCAATAAGTGGGGTTTTAAACACCAACAACACATTGCCAATACTTGATAATTTCTTATTCGATTTACAAGGAGAAGAATTGTCTTTATCTGCATCAGATCTTGAAACTACAATGACCGCAACTATTGCTGTTTCAATGGCAGACGAATCTGGAAAAGTTGCAGTCCCTGCAAAAATATTATTAGATACACTTAAAACATTTTCTGATATTCCTATCACCTTTACAATTGACGCTGCAACAAACGCAATTGAAATTTCTGCTGGAGAAGGTAAATACAAATTATCTGGACAAAATGGAGATGAGTTTCCAAAAGTACCAGTAATCGAAGGTGCTGCAAATCTTGAATTAAATGCTTCAATAATATACAATGCAATTGTTAAAACAATATTTGCAACTGCAGTTGATGAGCTTCGTCCGGTTATGTGTGGTGTTTTTTGCCAACTAACTCCAGATGAAATGATATTTGTTGCAACCGATGCTCACAAGCTTGTTAGATACAAACGTGGGGATGCAAAATCGAAAAAAGAAGCAGCTTTCATTTTACCTAAAAAACCTTTAACACTGCTAAAAAATATATTATCAAATTTAGATACAAATCTAAAAATTGAATTTAATAACACCAATGCTTTATTTACAATAAATAATGTAACTCTTATTTGTCGTTTGATTGATGGCAAATATCCAAACTATGAAGCGGTTATTCCTACTGAAAATCCAAATAAATTAAGTATTGAAAGAATTCCATTTTTAAATGCAATTAAAAGAGTATCTATCTTTTCTAATCAATCTACCCATCAAATTCGTTTTAAAATATCAGGAAGAGAACTAATATTAAGTGCAGAAGATCTTGATTTTTCTAACGAAGCAAAAGAAAGATTAACTTGTTCGTATGAAGGTGAAGATATTGAAATCGGTTTCAATTCAAAGTTTATGCTAGAAATGCTCAATAATCTTGATACTGATGAGGTAAGTATTGAAATGTCTTTACCAAACAAAGCTGGTATATTAAAACCAGTTAATAGTGAAAACAAAGCAGAAGATGTGCTTATGCTTGTTATGCCAGTTATGCTGAATAATTAACAAATAAATAATTATCAAAAAAGAGGCAATTAAATAGGATTGCCTCTTTTTTTTATATTTGTTTAATAATCAAATATAAGTTCATTAAATAAACCTTTTTTGTTTTTTATGAATCCTAATTTGCTAAAAAACTTGTAGGTTTGTAAAAAAATTACACATATGACAAAAGGACCTATATCTCAATTTATCGATCATCATTACAGACATTTTAATTCTGCTGCTTTAAAAGATGCGGCCATTGGCTACGAAACTCATTTACTCGAAGGTGGCAAAATGATGGTAACACTTGCTGGCGCAATGAGTACGGCAGAATTGGGTATTTCATTAGCTGAAATGATTCGTCAGGATAAAATTCATATTATTTCTTGTACTGGTGCAAACCTAGAAGAGGATTTAATGAATTTAGTTGCTCATTCACATTACAAGCGAGTGCCAAACTACCGCGACTTAACTCCAGAACAGGAATGGGAATTGCTTGAAAATAACTTAAACCGTGTCACTGATACTTGTATTCCAGAAGAAGAAGCTTTCAGACGTTTACAAAAACACATCTATGAGTTATGGAAAAATGCTAATGATAAAGGCGAACGTTATTTCCCTCATGAATTTATGTATAAAATG
Source organism: Marinifilum sp. (assembly GCA_020718065.1). GTDB lineage: Bacteria > Bacteroidota > Bacteroidia > Bacteroidales > CG2-30-32-10 > CG2-30-32-10. Next base: position 19,977 of record DYDE01000002.1, read on the forward strand.
ATTAATAGTGGTGTTTTGAAACAATATTACGAAATTGACCCCAAAGACAGTTGGATGATTGCTGCAGCCGAAAAAAACTTACCTATTGTCGTTGGCGGATGGGAAGATAGCACAATGGGCAACATATTTGCAAGTTACATCATAAAAGGACAATTGAATGCTTCTACCATGAAAAGCGGTATCGAATATATGGTATGGTTATCGGATTGGTATAGAAATAATAGTAGTGGAAAAGGTATTGGATTCTTCCAGATTGGCGGAGGTATTGCTGGAGATTTCCCTATTTGTGTAGTTCCTATGATGTATCAGGATCTAGAATGGCACGATGTTCCTTTCTGGAGTTATTTTTGTCAGATTTCAGACTCCACTACTTCTTATGGTTCTTATTCAGGCGCTGTTCCAAATGAAAAAATTACCTGGGGTAAACTTGATATCAAAACACCAAAGTATATAGTAGAATCAGATGCTACTATTGTAGCTCCTTTGATTTTTGCATGGATATTGGGTTGGTAATATTCAAAATCAGAATCCGAAAGAAGAACACGTCATTATTATTAACCTGTGTTAATTAATTATAAATATCCTATTTTTTGGGTTTGTAAAATATATATTGACCAACTATAATTAATAAAATAGTGCCTGTTGAACTAAAAAATACTCGCATTAGTGTTTGAAAAAACTCTCTAAAACTGAACATTTCTAAATAAAACAAAATAAAATGATGAACAAATACCAGTATTAACGTATAAATAAAAAACCATTTCAAACTAAAATATTTTATACCAGGATATGCACCAGCTTCAAAAGCTTCTTTTGGTGATAATAAATTGACAACAGCTGGGCGAATAAAAGCAATAAAGACCGATGCAGAAGCATGAAGCCCTATTGTATTAGAAAACAGATCTATAGATATTCCAATAAGAAAAGAAGTAGTTAATACTATCCAACCTTGAGTTTGAACAGGTAACATTAATATAAAAAGCACATATAAATAAGGATTGATATAACCACTAAATTGAATATTATTTAATATCAATACTTGAAGCAATATCAATGCAAAAAAACGGATACTATTTATAATAATTAAATTGTTATTCATTTTGTGTTTTCTTCTCTAATTCGTCTTGTTCCTTTTTATAAAAGTTTTTTATCACATAAACGTAAGATAAATTATTAAAATCTTCAGCAAACTCAATTGTTATTGTATAAAAACTATTACCAGATTCAATTTTATGATCTATTATTTTTCCTATCACAATACCTTCGGGAAAAACACTCGAAAATCCACTGGTTATTATAGTATCCCCCCTGTATATTGGCACATGAGTGGGAATATCAATCAAAGTAGCTCTTCGGTAATTGTATCCATTCCATAAAACAGAACCTACGTTTCCATATTTCTTAACTTTAGCACTAATTTTAGAATCTTTATGTAGAACGGAAATAACAGAAGCAAAATTATCAGAAACATCCTTAACAATTCCAACAATACCTTTCGATGAAATAACACCCATATCCTTAGTTATACCATGATTTCTGCCAACATTTAATGTAAGATAGTTGTTTCTTTTGTTTGTTGAACTATTTATAACTTTAGCACTGATATATTGATATTGTAATTTATATGTCAGATCATTTTGTGTAAAAACGGTACTGTTTGTTTTTATATAATTATTAGAAGACATGGAATGTAAGCGTGCATTTTCTTCAGCAAGCGTCTTGTTTGCATATCTTAAAGAAAAAAATTCAGCAATATTATTATTTGTTTTATAAACAAAACCACTAATAACATTAGAAGAATTAATAAAAGCAGCTTTTTGGTAATAGCTATTCTCTATAAATAGAGAAAGGGAAAGCACTTCCAGTGTGAGAAACAAGAAAAATATTTTGTATTTCCATAAATAAATAAACAAGTTTCGCATACAATATCAAGTAAGCATTAAAAAATAATAAACAATCCCTTATTTGATTAAAAATGGAAATTTATCAAAGTTCTTAAGTGCAATACCAGTGCCTCTCGCAACAGCTAATAGAGGATCTTCAGCAACATGAACACGAAGTTTTGTTTTAAGAGATATCCTTTTATCTAATCCTCTTAAAAGTGAACCACCACCAGCAAGATAAATACCTGTTCTGAAAATATCTGCAGAAAGTTCAGGTGGTGTCATCTCTAATGCATTTAAAACAGCAGCTTCTATTTTAGAAATAGATTTATCAAGTGCATGAGCAATTTCAGAATAACTAATATAAATTTCTTTGGGAATACCAGTAAGCATATCTCTTCCGTGAACTGCCAAATCTGGAGGAGGATTTTCAATTTCTGTCATTGCTGCACCAACATCAATTTTTATTTTTTCTGCAGTTCGTTCTCCAACAAGAATATTATGTTGTTTTCGCATATATTCTTCAATATCGCTATTAAAAACATCACCTGCAATTCGTATTGATTTATTACAAACAATACCACCAAGTGCAATAACTGCAATCTCACTTGTACCACCTCCAATATCAACAACCATATTTCCAAAAGGTTCAAGTACATCTAACCCAATACCAATTGCGGCAGCCATTGGCTCATGAATTAATCTTACTTCTTTTGCTCCAGCTTGTTCTGCGGAATCTCTAACAGCACGTTCTTCAACTTCTGTTATTCCAGAGGGAATTCCAATAACCATTCGTAATGATGGAGGGAATAAAGGCTTTTTAGGGCTGGTCATTTTAATTAATTCGCGAATCATATATTCTGCAGCCTGAAAGTCAGCAATTACGCCATCCCGAAGTGGTCTTATTGTTTTAATGTTTTCATGTGTTTTTCCATGCATCATCATTGCTTGTCTTCCAACAGCAATAATTTTTTGTGTTGATCTGTCAATTGCTACTATTGAAGGTTCGTTTACAACTACTTTATCATTATGAATAATAATAGTATTTGCAGTACCTAAATCAATTGCAATTTCTTTTGTTAAAAATGAAAAAAGTCCCATTATATTTTATGTGTTAGTATTAATGTTTAAAATGTCTAAATCCTGTTATTGCCATTGCTACTTCGTGATGATCACAAAACGCAATAGACTCCTTATCATTTATAGAGCCTCCGGGTTGAATTACTGCCCTTATACCTTCAGCTTCTGCCAATATTACACAATCAGGAAAAGGGAAAAAAGCATCCGATGCCATTACTGCTCCCTCTAATTCAAAGCCAAAATCTTTGGCCTTTTTAATAGCTTGCTTTAGTGCGTCAATTCTTGAAGTTTGTCCCATTCCACTCGCTAACATTTGTCCGTTCCTTGCTAATACAATTGCATTAGATTTCGTATGCTTTACTATTTTATTTGCAAAAAGCATATCGAGCTTTTCCCTCTCAGTTGGAATAGTTTTTGTGGCAATTTTTAGGTCTTCTAATGTCTCTGTCTTGTTATCCTTTGATTCTTCTAAAGTGCCATTCAAAACTGATTTAAACTGTTTGTTGGGAAAACTAAACGGTTTCATTTGCAAAATTATTCTATTTTTCTTTACTTCAAGTATTTCAAGTGATTTATTTTCATATCCGGGAGCAATAATAATCTCAAAGAAAAGCTGGTTAACTTCTTGAGCTGTTTGTTCATCAATATAAGTATTGGTAATTAAGACACCTCCAAATGCGGATACAGGATCTCCTGCTAATGCATCTTTCCATGCATCTATTAATTTTGTTCCGCTTGCAATTCCACATGCATTATTATGTTTTATAATAGCAAATGTTGGCTCCGTGAATTCGTTAATTAAGCTGATAGCAGCATCAACATCAAGTAAATTATTATATGATAGCTGTTTTCCGTGCAATTGTTCAAGTATATCTTCTATTTTCCCATAAAAAACGCCTTCCTGATGTGGATTTTCGCCATAACGTAATACAGAAAAATCTGTAATACTTTGTTTAAAAACTGTAGTTTGTTGTTCTCTATTGAAATAGTTAAATATAGTTGTATCGTAATGAGAAGATACATTAAAAGCAAAACCGGCAAAAGTTTTTCTTTCAGCTATGCTTGTATTACCATTATTTTTGTTAAGTAAAGTGAGCAATTTGCTATAATATTCAGAAGCCGGAACAATTAGCACATCTTGGAAATTTTTAGCGGCAGCTCTTATTAATGATATTCCACCAATATCTATTTTTTCTATTATTTCTTCTTCTGGAGCTCCTTTGGCAAGCGTTTCTTCAAAAGGGTACAAATCAACAATAACAAGATCAATTTCTGGTATTTCATATTGTTGCATTTGTTTAATATCGCCTTCCTCTTCTCTTCTACCTAATATTCCACCAAAAACTTTTGGATGCAAGGTTTTTACCCTACCACCTAAGATTGACGGATACGATGTAAGTGACTCAACCGAAGTAACAGCAATACCTAAAGACTCAATAAATTGTTGAGTCCCCCCTGTAGAATATAGTGTAACTCCAAGTTCATTTAGTTTTTTAATAATTTCACCAAGCCCATCTTTGTAAAATACAGAGATGAGCGCAGATTTTATTTTCTTTTGATCTTCCATTATTTTGTGTTTTATATTAATTTATTTTCAATAAGATATTGGGCAATTTGCACAGCATTTGTTGCAGCTCCTTTTCTAAGATTATCTGCTACTACCCATAAATTAAGCGTTTTTGGTTGAGACTCATCTCTTCTTATTCTTCCTACAAAAACTTCATCTTTTCCCTTACAATACAAAGGCATTGGATATTGATTCTTTGAAATATCATCCTGTAAAATTATACCTTTTGATGAATTTAACAATAATTTTAACTCATCAATATCAAATTCATTTTCAAATTCAATATTAACAGCTTCGGAATGACCTCCAAGTACAGGAATTCTCACTACAGTTGATGTAATTCCTATATTATAATCATCCATTATTTTTCTAGTTTCATGGACAAGCTTCATTTCTTCAGAAGTATATCCATTATCAAGAAAATCTCCACCATGAGGAAAACAATTCATATCTATCTGATATGGATAAACCTTTTTAGTATTGATACCCTTTCTTTCGTCTTTCATTTGCTGAACAGCAGTAACACCTGTACCCGTAACAGACTGGTAGGTAGAAACCACCAGTCTTTTTATCTTATATTTTTTATGTAATGGAGCTAATGCAACAACCAACTGAATTGTTGAACAATTTGGATTAGCAATTATTTTATCATTTATATTAAGAATTGATGCATTTACTTCTGGAACAATCAGCGGAATATTCTTTTCCATTCTCCATGCAGAAGAATTATCTATTACTGTTGTTCCTACTTCGGCAAACTTTGGCACCCATTGTTTTGATACAGTCCCACCTGCTGAAAACAAAGCTATATTTGGTTTATTCTCAACAGCTTTTTGAAGTGAAATAATAGTATAAGTTTTATTATTAAATATCAATTCTTTCCCAACAGATTTTTCTGATGCAACAGCATAAAATTCATTAATCTCAATAAGGCTTTCTTCAAGTACTTTGATCATTTCCTGGCCAACAAGTCCAGTAGCACCAACAACTGCAATTTTCATGTAAAATTATTTATACAATTTTTATTATTGCAAAAATAGTATATTTACAAGCTATATTTAAAGAAAACATTACACTATGAAAAAAATATTTTTTATTTTATTATTTATACCTATTCTAGCAGTATCTCAAGTTGTTGATAATTTTAGTGATGGGAATTTCACTGCAAATCCCACTTGGGCAGGAGAAACTTCTGAATTTATAGTAAATTCATCTTTTCAGCTTCAACTCACAGCAACTTTACCCTACACAGCTCCTTCAGATACAGCATATCTTTCAACACCAAATACCAGAATTAATGACACAGAATGGCGTTTTTGGGTTAAACTTTCATTCGCTACCTCTGCCAATAATCATGGTCGAGTTTATTTAGTAAGCGATCAGTCTAATTTAGAAGGACCTTTAAATGGATATTTTGTTCAGCTCGGTGATTATGGTGATAGCAAGGATAGCATTTCTCTTTATAAACAAAATGGAAATATATTTACTAAAATAATAAATGGTTCAATTGTCTATACAAATAATTCAACAAATACATTTAAGGTTAAAGTTATTCGTGATAATATAGGAAACTGGCAACTTTTTTCTGATGCATCAGGTGGTAATAATTTTAGTTTGGAAGGTAGCTGTTTTGATAACTCGATTACAAATTCAAACTTTTTTGGTGTTTTTTGTAAATACACTTCAAGTAACGATACAAAGTTTTATTTTGATGATTTTTATGTGGGTTCAATTATAGTTGACAATACTCCTCCAATTATTAATTCCGTATCAGTCATTACTGCAAATGAAGTAGATGTGTTATTTTCTGAAACTGTTGAACCAATTACAGCAGAAGATGTCAATAATTATACTGCAAATAATAACCTAGGGCGTCCAATATTAGCATTACGTGATGCTATTAATAGCGCTATAGTTCATCTTACATTTCAACAAACATTTGCCAATGGACAACTAAACATTTTAACCATTTCAAACATCAAAGATATTGCAGGAAATACTATGACGTCTGACTCTATAGATTTTGTTTATTATATTGTTAAACCTTTTGATATAGTAATTAATGAGTTAATGATTGATCCAGACCCAGCAGTCGGATTACCACCATACGAATATATTGAATTATTAAACAGAACTTCATTTCCTCTATCACTTAAGGGATTTAAATTAGTTTATGGATCTTACATCAAAAATTTTCCTGATAGTGCATCAATTGAAGCAAATGGATATTTAATAATCACCAAAGATGATGCAGTTCAGCTTTTTGTTGGATATGGAAAAGCCATAGGATTATTTACCAATATATATTCTTTAACAAATGATGGACAGACAGTACTATTAACAACTCCTACAGGTAGTATTATTTCAAGCCTTTCTTATAATATGGATTGGTACAAAGACAACAATAAAGATGATGGGGGATGGTCCATAGAACAAATCGACCCTCTAAATCCATGTGGTGAAATAAATAATTGGAAAGCTTCTGTTGATGTAAACGGTGGGACTCCCGGTAAACGAAATTCAGTTTTTGCTAATAACATTGATAATATTCTACCTACAATAGTAAGGATTGGGTTACAAAATGATTCTACAATTCAGGTGTATTTTAGTGAATCTCTTGATAGTTCAAAGTTAAAAAATATTGAAAATTATCATATTGACAATACTATTGGAAATCCTTCTTCAATTAAATTAATATCTCCACAATACAAATCTTTAATTCTCTCATTAAATAAGCATATACAACCTAGTATTATTTATACATTAACTATTAAAGATACAATAACAGATTGTGTCGGAAATATTCTTACCATAAATTCTGAAGCTCGTTTTGCTCTGCCTGAAGAAGCTTTTGTTAATGATATTACTATAAATGAAGTGCTTTACAATCCTAAGGATGATGGTGTTGACTTTGTAGAACTTTATAATCGATCTAATAAGGTAATTGACCTAAAAACTTTAAATTTGTCATCTTTTAAAAACAATGCTCTTTATGAAACCCAATCCATTTCTTCAGAAGGTTATTTGATGTTTCCTGGAGATTATACAGTTCTAAGTACAAATATTGCAATGGTAAAAACTCAATACTATTCACCAAACCCCAACGGGTTTAATGAAATGAAAACATTTCCATCATTTAATAATGACAGTGGTATTGTAATTATTTCTAAAAAAAATAATGATATTATAGACAAACTAACATATTATGAAACCATGCAATTCCCTTTACTAAATACTACTGAAGGAGTTTCTTTAGAAAGAATAAACTATGATAGACCAGCCAGCGGCATTACCAACTGGAATTCAGCTTCTGAAGCTGTTGGTTTTGCCACTCCTGCATATAAAAACTCACAATACTCAAATGGTATTCAAATAGATGAACCAATAACCGTTGATCCTGAAATCTTTTCACCTGATAATGATGGGTATAATGATGTTATAAATATTAACTATAGTTTTAGCACTTCTGGATATATTGGAAATATTGCTATATATGATTCCAATGGCAGATTGATTAAAAATCTGGTTAAAAATGAGCTACTATCGACATCCGGAACCTTTTCATGGAATGGGATAACCGAAGACAATGAAAAAGGGAAAATTGGAATCTATATTGTTTTTATAGAAGTTTTTGATTTAAATGGAAATGTGAAACATTATAAAAAATCCTTTGTTCTGGGAGCTAAATTATAATCACATTTACTATTTATATTTTCTTTCTTTAAATAAATAAAAAAAACTCTGGAAATACAATTAAACTATTTATGGGCGTATATTTAAAAAAACAAATTAACGAACATACTTTTCTTGGTATATGGGAAATAAATGACACAATAGAATCTCTTTATAATCAGCTTACGCTAAATAGTGAAGAACAAAAACTATATAACAACTTTCGCACCAATCAAAGACGGTTACATTGGCTTAGCTATAGAGTGCTGATAAAACAAATATTAAACAACGAAATAAATAGCATTGGATATGATGAAAACGGGAAACCTTTTTTAAATAATAGCTCCTATCACATTTCTGTAACTCATTCTGGAAAATTTTCTGCTTTAATTTACAGTAAAAATCCAGTTGGAATTGACATTGAACACATAAGACCTAAAATAATTCCAATAAGAGATAAATTTATGAGCGATCATGAGTTTGAACAAGTTGATAAAATGTATACCACAGAACAACTTTTTATTTATTGGGGAGCGAAAGAAGCTCTATACAAATTATATGGATCAAGAAACATTGTGTTTAAAGAGAATATTTTAATTGAAGCATTTCCTTATAAACAGAAGGATTTAATTAGAGGAAAAATAACAACAGCAGACTTTCAGAAAGAATACACCTTACACTATGAATATATTGAAGATTATTCTTTGGTATATGTTGTTGGTTGATATAAAAAGAGAGTAGATTTTCTCTACTCTCTCAAAAGGTATGAATAATTTATTTTAATCTTTTTGCAACAACATTCCAATCTATAACATTCCAAAAGGCTGAAATATAATCAGGACGCTTGTTTTGATAATCCAAATAATAAGCATGTTCCCATACGTCGCAAGTTAATAATGGATTCAGATCATTTTTTAATGGGTTTCCTGCATTACTTTCTTGAATAATGTCAAGAGAACCATCACTTTTCTGAACCAACCAAGACCATCCTGCACCAAAAAGAGTAGCAGAAGCCTTTGAAAACATGTCTTTAAATTCAGCAAAAGAACCAAATGATTTAAGAATGGTATCAGCTAAAATACCTGTTGGTTCGCCTCCACCTTTGGGTTTAAAGCTATACCAGTAAAATGTATGATTCCAGATTTGAGCTCCATTATTGTATATACCTCCGCTTGCTTTGCGAATAATATCTTCTAATGATGAATTTTCAAATGCTGTTCCAGGAATAAGATTATTAAGATTAGTAACATATGCCTGATGATGCTTCCCATAATGAAAATCTAAAGTGTTTTTCGTTATATGAGGTTCCAAAGCATCCAAACTGTAAGGTAATTTTGGTAATTCGAAAGCCATGATTTTAATGTTTTAAATGAATATTTGAATACTTAATTTTTATTCAAAGGTAATATAATTTCAAAAAATAAATTACTTTTGCAAATAATTAAATTATTGATAAAATGAAAAAATTGTTTTTTTTATTGTTTGTTTCTGCTTTTTTGTTTTCTTGTGGTCCTTCTAAAGAAGAAATAGCAAAACAAAAAAGAATTGAAGACTCTTTATTAGAAATAGAAAGGAATTCGGCTCTTGAAAATGCTAATAAATTATTAGATTCTACTTTAGAAGATAGTGTTAGTGTAAATAAAAGTGATAAAAAATAATTAATTATTTATCATGCTGGTTTTTAAAAATTTGGGAGAAAAAATGCCCACTATTTTGTAGGTATTTTTACCTAATTTTCTAAAATAAGTGTTTTTACTCTAGCATCTATATGGTTTTTTTGTTTACATTTGTACCGTAGAACTTATTTCATTTTTACTTTGTTTTTTTAAATTTTAGTTAATATTTTTGTGTTTAGTTATTGGTTGGTTAAAAAGCCTCTAGAGTAAAATCTAGGGGTTTTTTATTTATTTACCAATTATATTTAGATAACTTTTATTAATTGAAAGCTAAAATTTCTTGACAGTACCTGAAAATAAACAAACGAAATATATTAAAAAACATTAGAAGCAATAAACCATTCTGATTTTTAACTTCTTAGAAAGTTTATTGTTATAATTACAAAAATAAAGATATTTTTGAATAATAAAAAATCAGTTATGATATAGTGTTATTTGATATGAGAATATATAAATCATTAATAGTTGGACTTTTTTGTTTATCTACTATACTTTCATCAGGGCAAACAATGGCTACAGATAACTATTTTCGTTCGCCTCTTTCTATTCCTATTATTTCATCAGGTAGTTTTGGGGAAATAAGAAGTGACCATTTTCATTCTGGAATTGACTATAAAACTCAAGGAACTGAAGGCATATCTGTTTATGCAGTTGCAGATGGATTTGTTTCAAGAATTAAAATTTCGCCTTCAGGTTATGGAAATGCTTTATATATTACTCATCCCAATGGTTATGTGTCAGTTTATGCTCATTTAAAAAATTTTAACAATTCTATTGATTACTATGCTAAACAAGAGCAATATAAAATTGAATCATTTGCTATAGATTTAGCTCCTGACAGCAATAAATTAAAAGTAAAAAAAGGTGATTTAATTGCTTTTTCTGGAAATAGTGGCAGATCTTTTGGAGCTCATCTTCATTTTGAATTAAGAGAAGAGTTATCTGAAAATCCAATTAATCCTTACCTTAATGGATTCAAAATTAAAGACAATACCCCCCCTGTAGTGAAATCAATTAAAATATATCCTATTGGTGAAGGCAGTAGCGTTAATAATTCAATAGAGCCTTTTACATTAGAAGTTTTCGGAACAGGAAACAAATATTCTATTAATAAATCTAGTAATATTACGGTATTCGGAAATATTGCTTTTGGAATTGAGGCTTATGATTTAGCAGAAGGAGCAACAAATAATAAAGGTATATACTCTATCGAACTTCTTGTGGATTCAATTTCCTATTTTTCATTAAAACTAGATAAAATGGATTTTAATGAAAACAGATATATTAATGATTTAATTGATTATAAAGAGTTTGTTAAAAACAAAAAGAAAGTTATTCAATCAAAAAAAGCAATAAATAACAATTTGAATAATCTTTATAATATTATTAAAAACAATGGAATTATTAAATTTGATGATAATAAAACCCATACAATTACTTACATATTAAAAGATGAAAAACAAAACACAAGCAAATTAAGTTTTAAGATTGATTGTTCATATAAAACAAATGTTCAAGAATATAAAAACAACAATCTTTTTACTGATACGATATATTGCTATAAACCAAAAAGAATAGAAAAAGAAAATATAATTCTAGATTTTCCAATTAATTCAATATTTGATTCATTGTTTTTTAATTTTTCTCAAGCAAACAGTCCTTTATATAACACTAGCCCCATATACAATATTCATGATTCATATACTCCTATTTTAAATGCTTATACAATATCAATAAAAATAGATAGTTTATCAATAAAAAATTATGAAAAATCAGTAATTGTTAAAATAAATGAAAAAAATGAGAAGAAGCCTATTATTAGTAAATGGGAAAACGGATATGTTAATGCTAAATCATTTGAATTTGGGAGTTTTACAGTATTAATTGATTCAATACCTCCTATAATAAAGCCTATAAATATTAGCAACAACAAAAACATGTTGGAAGAAGAAGCTATCATTATAAAAATAACAGATAATTTATCAGGTATAGCAACTTATAAAGGTACAATCAATGGAAAATGGGTTTTAATGGAATACGATGAAAAGAAAAACCTTTTAAAATATTATTTTAATAATAATAAAACAAAAAAAGGGGATAATATTTTGGAATTGCAGGTTAAAGACCAAAAAAATAATCAATCAACATATAAAGTTGTTTTTATAAAATAAAAGTGCTTTATATGCTTAAAACAAGCACTTTCAAATGAAAAGCCAATTTTTTATAAAATTTTTATTGAAAATATTGTTCATATTTTTTTAAATTTACACCGTGAAAAACACATAAGTATAATCAATACTTAGAGATATGTATATATTAGGGTCAATTATAAAAAGAGCGATAGAATTACGAAGCAAAATCCCTACATTCTCCGATATTAATTCAAGTGATGCTTATAAAGCTCAAAAAAGAACTTTAAAAAGGTTACTAAGAAGGGCTAATGAAACTGCATTTGGTGAACATTATAATTTTTGGGAAATATTAAAAAGCAAGAATCCGGTAAAGACTTTTCAAGAAACGGTTCCTGTTCATGATTATAATTCTATCTACAAACAATGGTGGTATAGGACCCTGACTGGAGAATCATACGTTTGTTGGCCAGGATCGGTGAAGTATTTTGCATTAAGTTCAGGAACATCTGAAGCCTCAAGTAAGTACATACCTGTTACCAATGATATGATACGTGCAATTAAGAAAACAAGTATTCGTCAATTAGTTTCTCTTGCACAGTACGATTTTCCAAATGAATTTTACGAAAAAGGCATTCTAATGCTTGGTGGCAGTACTCATTTGCAGTTTAATGGCACTTATTATGAAGGGGATTTATCTGGAATTACAGCGGGAAATTTACCTTTTTGGTTTCAACATTTTTATAAACCAGGAAAAAGAATTTCTAAAGAAAGAGAATGGTCAACAAAGTTAGATGAAATTGTTAAAAATGCAAAGGATTGGGATATTGGTGTTATCGTTGGTGTTCCAGCTTGGTTGCAAATATTAATGGAGCGCATTATCAAACATTATAATGTGAAAACAATTCATGATGTTTGGCCTAATTTATCAATATATGTCCACGGTGGTGTTTCTTTTGTTCCTTTTATGAAAGGTTTTGAAAAATTATTAGCACACCCTTTAACATATATTGAAACTTATTTGGCATCAGAAGGATTTATTGCTTTTCAATCTCGACCAAACACAGAATCAATGGAACTGGTTATTGATAATGGTATTTTCTTTGAATTTGTTCCATTTAATGAAAAGAATTTCAATTCAGATGGAAAAATCAAAGATTTTCCAGAAACATTAACTATTAAAGAAGTTGAAGAAAATAAAGAATACGCCCTTTTATTATCTTCATGTTCAGGAGCATGGCGTTATTTGATTGGTGATACAATTAAATTTACTTCCTTAAAAAGAAACGAGATATTAATTACAGGCAGAACTAAACATTTTCTCAGTTTGTGTGGAGAACATTTGTCACAAGAAAATATGAATTCTGCAGTAAAAATGCTGGATGATGAATTTAATCTTGATATTCGAGAATTTACAGTAGCTGGAATCAGACATGATTCAATGTTTGCGCATAAATGGTTTCTTGGGACAGATAAAATCATTTCACCTGAATTGGCAAAGCAAAAAATAGATGAAAATTTAAAAATACTTAATGATGATTATCGGGTTGAAAGGATTGCTGCAATTAAAGATGTATTTGTTGAAGTATTGCCATCAGATGTTTTTTACGACTGGATGAAACAAAAGGGCAAAGAGGGTGGACAAAACAAGTTTCCTCGTGTTTTGAAAAATCAACAAATTAATGAATGGGAAGAACATATTTTAAAATATAAACAGAAACATCAACTTTTATAAATGATTTATTCTTTATTCAAAGGCGTTTTATTAGGATTCACTGTTGCAATTATTTTGGGACCAGGGTTTTTCTCGTTACTACAAACTAGCATTTATCGTGGATTCAAAGCTGGGGCATTGCTTGCTATAGGAATTCTTATTAGCGATTTTGCAATGATTTCATTATGTTATTTTGGTTTTATGCAAATCTTTGATAACCCAGAAAACCAATTATCTATAGGAATCATCGGAGGTATTATTCTTATTGTATTTGGAATTGTTACATTTACAAGAAAACCAAGTCTGGGTGACAGGCCTAAACAAAATTATGATTCAAAAGCAAAAAAACCTAAAATCATTGCATATATTGGAAAAGGGTTTTTGATGAATACCCTTAATCCTTTCTTGCTAATTTTTTGGATTGGAGTGGTTAGCTTTGCAACTTCCAATTATGGATTAGATTATAAAAGTCTTATATTTTTCTTCTCTGGAACACTTGGTACTATTCTTTTAACTGATCTAGTTAAATGTTATTTGGCAATAAAAGTGAGGAAATTCCTTAACTTACATGTAATAACCTGGATGAATCGACTTGTTGGTATCACATTAGCTGTATTTGGAATTGTATTGATCGTAAGGGTTGTGATTTTTTGTTTTTACTAAGTTATAATCAGATTTCTTTTTTTGCTGCTTTAAGAGTATTCATCAATAATGCAGTAATTGTCATCGGACCAACACCACCAGGAACAGGAGTTATATAACTACATTTTTTTGATACTTCATCGTATTTTACATCACCTTTTAAACGGAAACCAGATTTGGTCTCATTTGAAGGGACTCTATGTAAACCCACATCAATAACCACAGCTCCTTCTTTAACCATATCTGCTTTCACATATTCAAGTTTGCCCATAGCAACAATTAATATATCGGCTTGTGCTGAAATTTCTTTTAAATTTTTGGTTTTACTATGACATAAAGATACTGTGCAGTTTCCTGGATTGGTATTGCGAGCTAACAAAATACTCATTGGAGACCCAACAATATGACTTCTACCTAAAACAACACAATGTTTACCTTCGGTTTCAACACCAGCACGTTTTAATAATTCTAAAATGCCGAGGGGAGTTGCAGCAATAAAAGCTGGTAAATTGCTTGCCATTTTACCAAAATTAATTGGATGAAAACCATCAACATCCTTGGTATAGTTTATTTTTTCAATTACTTTATCAACAGAAATGTGTTTTGGTAATGGTTGTTGTACAATTAAACCATCAATATCATCATCATTATTAATAAAATCTATAGTATCAAGTAATTCTTTTTCGGTAATTGTTGAAGGGTATTTATATACAGAAGAGATAAAGCCAACTTCATGGCAAGCTTTTTCCTTATTTGCAACATAAGTTTGACTTGCAGGATCATCTCCTACAATAATAGCAGCTAAATGGGGGGCCTTGGTATTATTATCTAACATTTCTTTAACCTCTTTAGCTATTTCAGATTTTATTTCATCTGCTATTTTTTTTCCATCTATTATATTCATCAATATTTCTTTTATTTAATTTTTAATGTTAGATAGAATGTCCAAAATATTTATTGCTTTTTTGGTATGCTTTTATATATGACATTTCATCATATTTAGCTTAGTTTCCTCTAAAATTCTTCATCATTTTCATCATATTGGCACCACCTCCACCAGACATGGATTTCATTATGCGACGAGTGTCATCGAATTGTTTGATTAGTCTGTTTACTTGTTGAATATCTGTTCCACTACCGATAGCAATTCGTTTTCTTCTGCTTCCATTTAAAATAACAGGATTTTCTCTTTCTTCGGGTGTCATAGAAAAAATAATAGCTTCGATTCCTTTAAAAGCATTATCGTCAATATCAACATCTCTTAATGCTTTTCCCATACCGGGTATCATTCCCATTAAATCTTTGATATTACCCATTTTTTTTATTTGACCAAGTTGAGAAAGGAAGTCGTTAAAGTTAAATTGGTTCTTTGCAATTTTTTTCTGAAGTTTTTGGGCTTCCTCTTCGTTGAATTGTTCCTGAGCACGTTCTACCAAAGAAACAATATCACCCATACCAAGTATTCGGTCGGCCATACGTTCTGGGTAAAAAACATCAATTGCATCAAGTTTTTCACCAATACCAACAAATTTAATTGGTTTATTAACAACAGAACGAATTGTCAGGGCAGCACCACCTCTTGTATCTCCATCGAGTTTTGTTAAGACAACTCCTTCAAAATTAAGGCGATCGTTAAAAGCTTTTGCAGTATTAACAGCATCTTGTCCTGTCATTGAATCAACAACAAACAAAGTTTCCTGAGGATTAAGAGCCTTTTTAATAGCTGAAATTTCGTTCATCATTTCTTCATCAATAGCTAATCGGCCGGCTGTATCGACAATGACAACATTATAACCTCTGTCTTTTGCAAAATTAACTGCATTTTTAGCAATAGCTACCGGATTTTTACTTTCTTCTTCTGCAAAAACAGGAACATCAATTTGTTCACTCAAAACTTTTAATTGTTCGATAGCTGCTGGACGATATATATCGCAAGCAACAAGTAAAGGACTTTTTCCTTTTTTAGTTTTAAGATAATTGGCTAACTTACCTGAGAATGTTGTTTTCCCAGAGCCTTGTAACCCAGCAATTAATATGATAGCAGGGTTACCTTTTAAATTAACGTCAGTTTTTTCAGTACCCATTAAGGCAGTAAGCTCATCATGAACTATTTTTACCATCAATTGGCTGGGAGAAACTGCAGTTAAAACATTCTGACCTAATGCTTTTTCTTTAACCTGTTCTGTAAAAGATTTTGCAATTTTATAGTTAACGTCTGCATCTAAAAGTGCTTTTCTAACTTCTTTAAGGGTTTCTGCAATATTTATTTCAGTAATTCTACCTTGGCCTTTAAGGATTTTAAATGCCCTTTCGAATTTATCACTTAAACTTTCAAACATATTGTATATTTTTTTGAGAGGGACAAAATTACAAAAAAAATTGATTTTTGATATTGTATTTAAACCTTACTTATTAGTTTTTAAATGTAAAAAAAACTAATTGTTATAAGACTACAGTTAAGACAATTTATCAATCTGGCGAAGTATGTTAAAACAATACTTTTTTCACAAATATTCTTTGGAGAGACAGGTTTGTGAAGCTTTTCCTTTTTATGAGAAAGCGAAAATAATATCAATATCTTACATTTTTTGTACACTTGTATATTTATTTTTATTTAATAATTCTTTTTAGATTTGTAGTGATTAATAAATATCAAATAATTATAGAAAATTATGAAAAAAGTATTACTTTTTTTCTCAGCCTTGGCTGTAATTTCATTAGCTTCATGCAAAAAGGATTATTCCTGTTTTTGTACAGAAGCAAGTACAACAACAAGAACTGATTATTACGATGATGATGGAATACAAGGAATGGATGTAACAACATCTCCTACAGTACAAAACAGTTTTATTGAATCTTTGGGTAAGACAACAAAAAAAGATGGTAATAAACAATGTAACGATTTTACTGAAACAACAGAAAGTTCTGTTGGAGCAACAATGACCGTAAATGGTATTAAATACGGAACCATTGAAAAAACAAAACATGTAACTAATTGTTCATTAAAATAAAGATAAAGAGCTTCAAATGAAGCTCTTTTTTCTTTTATACTATGTTAACAAGCATTCAATCCCATTTCTTAAATATTTTCTTTTTTCAATATTATCTTTAATACTTAAAAAACTAAATAAAACGCTTCATCCTTTTATAAGCAGAATAAATTTGTGAAAACAAATTTAATATTAAAGTTTTAAGAATCAACAGAGTCTGTAGAGACAATTAAAATTTCGGAAATGATTATTGAATTGATGTTACAATGTTTTATAGTATAGGGAAGGTTTCTTAAATTCTCCAGATAGTATCTTGAAGTCTCCGGACAATGTTTAGAATTACCTAAACGGTTACTTTATTAACCGAAACGGATATATTATTAATCGATACGGTATCTTGAAGTCTCCGGAGTGTTCCTTGAAGCCTCCGGATTATTAATAGTAGTACGAGTATTGTTATTTTAATTGTCGAAATGGACTATGGTTAATAGACAATTGGATTATATGATGATGGGGTTAAATTTGAGCGGTAGATTTGAAAAATAAAGCTAAGTGAATAATCTAATTAGAAACAAGTTTCAGAGCATTTACCATAGAGGCATAGATTTCAAAGAGAAACACATAGAGTCATATAAGATAATCCCTAAACTTATTGAATGAGATTGAATGCCCCCCTTTCCTAAATCCTTTTCCCTAATAAGGAAAGGTCTTTGGCGATAGTTGAAGTTTTAAAAGGTTGTTTTTACTAATTAACTTAAAATTTATAGATTTAAGATTTTAAATACGACCATTCAATATTGAATTAATACCATTCAATAATAATGTTATGCTATTCACTTAATACTTTCTTTTGCATACGAACAATGCAGAATAAATTTGCATAAACAATTAAAATTTAATAAACATGAAAAAGTACATTATTATTAGTATAGCATTTGCTGTATTATTTTCTTTTGGACAAAAGATAAATGCTCAAAGTTTGAAAGACCTAAAAAACAAAACTGAAAAAACAACCAAAAATTTGAATAATAATTCAAATAAAAAGAATTCAAACACAAACACTAACACAAATTCAAACAGTAATACTGAGGTGAAAGATAATAAAAACACCAATGATAATAGTGGAAGTGAAGATAAGGGTTTGGAAGAATGGTTCAAGAAAAAATATGAAATAATCAATGATTATGAATCTACGTTGAGTGAAAGCGCTTTACAGCGTGGAGAAATGAATCCTAAAAAAGCATTGAATTTTGCTAAAGAACTTGAATATCCTAAAACTATTGCTATTCTTGAAGAAAAAAAGATTGCTGTTAAAGCATCTCTTGACAATTATAAAGTTGAAAAGATGAAAAAATATGGTGAAGTATTTACAGCTAGTTATATGGATACGTATAAACCATTAATAAATAAAAAAATAGAAGAAGCTTATCAATATAAAAAGAAAAATGAAGGTTATGCTGTTAAACTTATTAATGAAGCAAATACCTATATGGAAGTAATAATGCTTATTATACAAGAAAACCAGGATGCAATTAAATTGAATAAAGACTTAGAAGGAATTTCAAAAAACATTTTAGATCCTTATTATGCAAGAGTTTTCACCAGTAATTTCCATAAGAAAAATGTCGGTAAAATACTTTTCTCAAACAAACCAATAACTGTTGGTAAAGAGGATTCTACTCAATTTAAAACAACATTTTTACCAACTGAAAATATTTATGCAGTTGCGTATTTAAATGGAAAGATTAAAGATATTGGAGATAAAGATAACGGAGTTTACCATGTTTATATTGATGACAACGAGAATCCAACCAATATTTCATTTGGTCATAACAAAGGAGATGAAAATTTGAGCTATTACTTAATAGAAATTTTACCTCAACCTGATTTAGCCTATCATGGGCTTGATCCAGTTGAATTTGGAAAGATTTTATCTGGTCTTTCTCCAAGAAATCATGTTATGAAGCTTGGATTTGGTGGCAACTATAACTCTTATGCTATGGGAGAAATAACTTTAGACTGGGTTACCGCAGATGGTAATAAAATATTAGCAAATAATAATTTAGCATCAAAAAATGCTCAGGATAATTGGGCTCGTAATATGAAGTTATCAGAAGTTTATTTTTTACCTATGGAAAAATACAACGATCCAGATATGAGTACTGAAAAAATAAAAGCTATGATATTAGCTAATGAAGATTTTAAAGACAAAATAAGTCAAATAATGAAAATACAAGTCACAGGTTATACAACCTCATTCTCTACAGAAGATTGGGTTATTTATACTAATGAGTTAGGTATTCCAACTAATAAAGCTTCTAATCGTTATATTGGAATTGTTTATAAAGGTGCAGATGGCTGGTGTTATTTTACTGAATGTATTTATTTTGTGAGAGATTACGAGGGTGGTGGTACTTATAGCAAACCAAGATTATATTTTGGTTCTGATGTATTAAATACTAAGATAGATTGCAAAAACGTGAAATAGATTATTCATTTAGATTGGTAAAAGCCTGTCTTTACATATTGAGGCAGGTTTTTTTATACCTTCTTTGTTTTTTAATAATGTATTACGTAAATGAAGAAAATCTTTAAATTTATCTTTGGGGACAACAATATTTAATAAAATTTATGTAGGTTTGGGAAAATAATTATCAAAATGCGTTTTATTTCTTTAATCTTTTTATATCTGACATTTCTGCTTTTTTTCATACCTGTTGTAGCTCAACAAAACAATGACCAGATTGAAAAAGAACTTAAAAAATCAATACCCGATACTGCTCGAGCAAGGTTACTTATTCAATTGAGTGAAAATCTTATGCATAACGATGCTGAAGAAGCAATAAAATATGCAAAAGATGCGTTGTCATTAGCAAGTACTCTTAAAAATAATGATTATTTAGCTGATGCTTGTCTTCAGGTAGCATATTCTTACAATTATTTAAATGAGTTTGAAAAATCCGACACATTTGCACTTAAGGCTAAAGAATTATATGAGCTGATAAAAAACCCACAAGGTATTTCAAAAGCGTTATGCTGTTTGGGTAACAATAAAATTAACAGGACGGATTATCCTAAAGCATTAGAATTATATAACCAGGCAATTACTTATGCAGAACAAAGCAATTATAAGAAAGGTCTTTCAGCTATTTATACCAATTTGGGTTTGATATACGATTGTGTTGATAACTTAGATAAGGCATTGTCATATTATAATTTAGCTTTACAAATAGACAGTTCTATTAACAACAAGGAAGGTGTTGCCCTTACCTATAATAATATGGGAAGACTTTATGCAAAAAAAGGAGAGAACAACAAAGCCTTATTGTACTATACGAAATCATACAGCATTTTTTCTTCAATTGATAATAAGCAAAGTATGGCTTATTTAATGACCAATATTGGTAATATGTATTTTGAAACCTCAGATTATAACAAGGCTTTAGAATATTACTTTAATTCAATAAAAATCAAAAAAGAAATTTCTGATACAATTGGAATAGCAAATGCTTTAAATAATATTGGAGTTGTTTATATAAAAAAAGAGCAGTTAGATTCTACCTTACAATATTTTAAAGCAGCACAAAACCTTTATTTAAAAGTTAAATATAAAACGGGTATTGCAAATTCATATGGAAATATAGGTGAAATATACTTTATGCAAGGTAAAAATGGGGAGGCAATTGATTATTTTTATAAATCAATTGACCTTCGAAGAAAAATAAGCGATCTTAGCGGTGCATCTAAAAGTTATTTAGGTCTTGGGAAAATTTATAATTCGATTGGAAAAATCGATTCTGCTATTACAAATTTTAACAAAAGCCTTTATTTTGCAAATATTTCATCAGATAAAAAAACAAGACTCGAATGTTTGAAACAAATTGCAGAAACAGAAGCAAACAGGGTAAATTATTTTAAAGCATATAAAACATATAAACAATATATTCTTTGTTATGACAGCATAAGTAATGAACAAGCCAAGCGTGAATTGCTAGATATTCAGGTAAAATACGAAACAGATAATAAAGACAAGGAAATCTCTTTGTTGAATAATGAAAATCAGACAAAAATTCAAAAGATAAAAAACCAACGATACCTTATATTTATTTCAATCTTTTTCTTTTTGATAGTAGCGGTTTTTGCCATCATATATTATCGTCTGTTCAGAAAAAATAAAAAAACAAATCAGGTACTTTCCGAGCAAAATGTTAAAATAGAAATGCAAAAAGAAGAAATAACACAGCAAAGAGATTCTCTTGAAAACCTAAATTCGGAATTGGAAAAACAAAAAGATTATATCTTAAAACAACATATTATAATAGAAAAAGAATTGAAAGAAACCCTGTTGAAATCTGAAATTTTGCAACGTGAAAACCTTTCTTTTCAGTTCGAGGCATTAAAAAATCAGTTAAATCCTCACTTCCTATTTAATACTTTCAGCACTCTTATTTCGTTGATACCCGATAATCCTGCTTTAGCAGAGAAATATACCCGCCATCTTTCAAGTGTTTATCGTTACATTCTCACCAGTAAAGATAAAGAGCTTGCTAAACTCAGCGATGAATTGGAATTTATAAACTCATACATGTTTCTGGTTAGTATTAGGTTCGATAATAGTGTAAAGCTCGAAATTAAAGTTGAAAATTCACAATTATCGAAATATTTACCTTTACTTTCACTTCAGTTGCTCATAGAAAATGCCATTAAACATAATATTATATCAAACAGAAAAACACTTTTCATTTCAATAATGGCTGAGGATGACATATTAACAGTAAGTAATAACTTACAAAAGAAGAGCAGCGTTGAAAATTCCACCAATATTGGTATACAAAATATTGCAAATCGTTACCAATTTCTTTCTAAACGACAAATAAAAATAACACAAACACCTTTTGAATTTATTGTTAAACTGCCTTTATTGGATGAAAACAACAAACTATGAAAGTATTGATTGTTGAAGACGAGGTTCATACAGCCAAAGCATTGGCTAAAATGTTAAAAAAAACAGATCCTAATATTGATATAATAAATACTATTGATAGTGTAGAGGAATCTATTCATTTCATTTCAAATCATAATGAAATTGAATTGATTTTTATGGATATTCAATTGTCGGATGGTATTAGTTTCGAGATATTTAAGGAAATAAAAGTAGATATTCCCATAATTTTCACGACTTCATATGATGAATATGCAATCAAAGCTTTTGAAGTAAACAGTATAGACTATATATTAAAACCCATAGAGCCAGATGCACTGAAAAAAAGTTTAGAAAAACACAATAAGATTGTACATAAAACAAATAAAAATCTGAAATTCGAAAACCTTTTTAACCAAATTAACATTATTACCCAAGAATACAAATCGCGATTTTTGGTTAAAACCTCTAAAGGATTTAATGTTATTTCTATTGCAGATGTTTCTTATTTTTTTATTGAAAACCAGTTGGTTTTTTTAAAAACAAATGATAATAAAAGATTTATTGTAGATTTTACTATGGATGAGTTGGAAAAAACATTAAATCCCAAAAACTTCTTTCACCTAAACAGGCAAATAATTGCATCACTAAAATCAATTGGAAAGATTGAAAATTATTTTAATAATACTCTTATTGTGAGTCTTATTCCTACTTATGAAAAAGAGATTGTTGTTAGTCGATATACTATAAAAGAGTTTAAAGATTGGCTGGATAAATAAAAAACAAAAAGGGGCTGTCTCAAAATAGGATAGCCCCTTTTTAGCATATATTAACTAAAAAAAATTATTTTGGAGTTGTTGGAGTTGTTGGGGTTTTCTTTGTTTTATCACAAGGTTTATCACATTTTTTATCACCAGATTTTTTGTTTGAACAACAATTAGGATTTGTTGATTTATCGCCGCCCTGACAACAAGTTTTTTTATCACCTGATTTATCACAGCCAGATGTTTTGTTTCCAGAGTTATGGTTGCCAGTACATGTTTTGCTACAGCTTGTTTTGCTTGAATCGCATTTTTTTACATCTGTAGATGAAGTTGAAGTACCTGTTTTATTACAACATTTTTTTTCTGTTGTAGTTGAAGAATTTTTTTGTGCAGTTGCATTTACAACGCTTCCTAAACAGAAAATGCTAACTAAAGCAGCAACAAAAAGAATTTTTTTCATAAAGTATAAATATTTATTGATTAATAATTAAAGCAAAATTAAAGCTAATTTTTGGGTAGCCATAATTTATTTTGTTAATGAAATGTTAAATCTTATTTAAAGTTTAAAAAATAGTAATAATAAAGAAAGAACCCCAAATAACATAATGAGTTTTGTGAAAAGATTTAAAAAGCCAAAATGCTTTTTTGTTTTAGCTTTTATAATAAAGAAAATTACAAGAATGTAGGGAATTTGAATAAACAAAAAGGAATATAATAAAAAGATAATCTTATTGTCTTTCCAAAACATATCTTGTAAAAAGATGATGGATACTATTAATATCATTATTAAAAAGACAACAAAATATTTAGCTTTTTCAATACCCCAAACAACAGGCATTGTTTTACATCCTACCTTTTCATCTCCCTCTATATCTTGAATATCTTTAATTACTTCCCGAATCAATGTTGTAAGAAAAGCAAAACCAGCATAAACCAGTACAATTATTTTTATATAAGAAAAGTCAAATGTATCGTTTGCAAAAATTGCTCTTGGCCAAAACTCAAATAGCCATACTGTTAAAATCATTAAAGCTGTGAGCAAAGCTACAATTATATTTCCGGTAAGGAATCTTCGTTTATAATAGATAGCATAAAACCACAGCAAAGTAATTGCAACAATATGAATTGCGGTAAGCCTGAGAAGATGCACTTTAATAGCAACGAATATAGCCAACAAAAGACCTAAAATATTAAAAAAAGTGTGAAAAAAGATAGCATGTCGGCGTGATATTTTTTTTCCAAGAATAATTTTATCGGGTTTATTTATTCTGTCGATACGCATATCGAAATAATCGTTGATGGCATAGCCGGCTGCAGATATCAAAACACAAGAAATAACCAGCAAGAAAAAAAACTCATCATTTAAGAAAGGAGAAACATGATTGGCTTCAAATGCAGGGATAAAAATACAATAACGTATAAGATACTGTATTAGTATAATCATTAAAAGATTGCGAAAACGAAATAACTTCAAATAAGCCATAAAAAAAAGTTATTATTTATAAGTTATTTTAAGAAGTGAATTAACAAAAATAAAAAATTTATGGGAAATATATTAATAATTTAAATTTATAATATGGAAAGCTATATGAATTTTTGATTATTAAAAAATCAAAAGCAATTTACCAATGAAAAGATTCATTATCGAACCATTTACCATGAATTTTCATCACTTGTTCTATAATATCTCTAACACAACCAGCGCCTCCCTTATAAGGAGAAATATATTTAGATATAGATTTAATTTCTTCAGAAGCATCAACCGGACATGCAGCAAATCCAACTAAAGACATCACTTCATAATCGGGAATATCGTCTCCCATATAAAGAATGTTATCTTCATTTATATTGTGTTGGTGAATGTAATTCTGATAAACATCAAGTTTATTCGTAATTCCAAGAAAGATATCTGTAATACCCAAACCTGTAAATCTTTGTTTCATTGCTTCAGATTTACCTCCTGAAATAATTATAATTTTATATCCTTTTTTAACAGCAAGCTGAAGAGCATATCCATCCCTTACATTCATTGATCTTAATTGTTCGCCGTCAGAAGCAATAATAACATTTCCATTTGTAAGCACACCATCTATATCAAAAATAAATGTAGTAATTTTATCAAGCATTTGTCTGTAATTGTCCATTTTTACTATTGTTTTGCTTTGTTTTCGTGTTTTTTAATAATCATATTTGTTAAATAGCTGTATATATCAGCATAATCTTTTTGATATGAAAGCAATTCTAAATGCTTTCGAATTGTTTTCTCATCTTCTCTTTTGGCGGGGCCAGTCTGAATGTCGACAGGATTGTTAGTTATAATTTTATTTGCAGTTTCGAGGATGAGAGGTTTCAAATATTCAAAAGGGATTTTATTGCTTTGCATAATATCTTCGGCAATTGAATAAAGATAATTAACAAAATTATTAACAAACACAGCTGATAAATGTAAAATTTTTCTTTTTTCTGAAGACATTACCGTAACATTAGCAGCAATAATTTTCATAAAGGATATTAAAATATTTTCATTTTCCTTATTATTTGCTTCAATAAAAACCGGAATAGTTTTCCAATCGACAGGACTGCTTTTTGAAAATGTTTGTAATGGATAAATAACCCCATAATTGTTTGAGGCTTTATGTAAAACAGCAGCAGAAACAGTACCTGAGGTATGCACAATCAATTTGTTATCTATTTTTATTGATGAAGCAACTTCGTAAATAGCATTATCATTTATTGCCAATATATATAAATCAGCTTCTTTTGTAATTTCATTGATAGATTTTACAAAAGCAGAATTTGTTTCTAGCGAAAGTAGTTTTGCTGAATTCGGATGTTTACTGTAAATTTGAATGATTTTTTTGCCTGATTTTTTAATTGCTTCTGCAAAATGTGTTGCAACATTTCCAGAACCAACAATAACAACTGTTTCAATTGAAGGCAAGATCATAGTTAAAATTTGTGCTAAATTACAATTTATTTGTTTAAACAGAGGTTTTAAAAACATGATAGTAATTTCTAAACTTAAAGATTATTATAATACCCAATCATTTCATCCTAATTTTGTAAGCATATTAATAAATCCTTTTTATATTATTCGTAAAGGATTGTTACGTATTCTGAAAAAGAAAACACCATTGCTAAACGGGGTCATGATGGATTTTGGTTGTGGATTTAAACCTTATAAGAAACTGTTTGTTAATGTTGAAAAATATATTGGTGTTGATATTGAAAATGAAGCCCACTCTCACGAAAAAGAAGCAATAGATATTTATTATGATGGCAAAACATTGCCTTTTGGTAATGAGCATTTTGATTCAGTTTTTAGTAGTGAAGTTTTCGAGCATGTTTTTAACCTTGAAGAAATATTAGCTGAAATAAACCGTGTACTTAAAAAAGGTGGAACAGCTTTGTTTACTGTTCCTTTTGTTTGGGATGAACATGAAATACCTTTTGATTTTGGACGATATACTTCTTTTGGTATTAAATATGTGGTTGAAAAAGCTGGGTTTGAGGTTATTTCTATTGATAAAAACGGCAACTCAATGGCTGTTGTTCATCAATTATTTATTGTATATCTCAGAGATCTTTTATTTACAAAGAATAAATATATAAACATTCCTATAAATTTCTTTTTTTTAGCACCTTTTACTGTATTGGGATTAATTGTAATGAATATTTTACCTAAAAATCATAAATTATTCTTTAACAACATTGTTTTAGCAAAGAAAATATAATGCAAATAACACTTGTTAACACTTCGGATTCGGTTGGTGGTGCTGCAGTGGCATGTAACAGATTGTTACATGCACTAAACAGCAAGCAAATAAATGTAAATTTATTGGTTCAAAACCAGAGTAGTAATTCTCCCCTGGTTAGTTCTACAACGAGTGGGTTTTTTAAATCAAAATTAAATTTTTATCGCTTTGCATATGAAAGATTTATATTCTCTTTAAAAGAAAGTTCGAAAGAAGTAAGATTTGCTTATTCGTTAGCAAATACTGGAGAAGATATTTCAAAAAACAATCTGATAAAACAATCTGATATTATTCATTTGCACTGGATTAATTTTGGATTTCTCTCATTAAAAAGTCTTGAAAAAGTATTTGCATTAAACAAGCCTGTCGTTTGGACATTACACGATATGTGGACTTTTACAGGAGGTTGTCATTATAGCGGTGATTGTATTGCTTATCAAATTGAATGTGGCAATTGTCCTTTTCTTAAATATCCTCATAAAAATGATATTTCAAATACTTTATGGAATAAAAAAACAAAACTTTATTTTGAGAAAAACATAACATTTGTTACATGTAGTAATTGGCTTGCTGATATTGCCAGAAAAAGCTCTTTGTTGAAAAATTTCAGGATAGAATCAATACCCAATCCTATTGATATTGATATTTATAAACCTCTGGAAAAAGAAACACTAAGAAAAGGAATGAATTTAGATAATAATAAAAAATATGTATTGTTTGGTTCGATGAATGTGGGTGATAAACGCAAAGGGTTTAAATATCTGAGTCAGACATTGGAAATATTGGATGCAAAACACCCAGATATGCAGGAAAAATTAGAATTAATTGTATTTGGAAAATCAAATCAAGCTGTATTTAGCAAGTTGCCATACAAATTCAACGATCTGGGAATGCTAAAAGAAGAAAACAAGATAGTTGAAGCTTATAACGCAGCAAACTTATTTGTTTTGCCTTCGTTAGAAGACAACTTACCAAACACCATTATGGAATCTCTTTCTTGTGGAACGCCAGTAGTTGCTTTTAATACTGGTGGAATACCAGAAATGATAAAACATAAATCGAATGGATACCTTGCTGAATATAAAAATGCAGAAGATCTGGCAAATGGTATTTATGAAACATTGTTTCAAATAGAAAATACAAATGCAAACAACAATGCAAGAAGAAAAGTTATTGATTCCTATGCATTCGAAAATATAGCGAGACAGTATAAAAGACTATATGATGATTTACTAAAATAAAATTATTTATTAGCAGTATTCGTCTCAACTATTTCATCCATCATCCTTATTATTTCACTTCTTTTGGCAATTAAATTCAGAAAAGAATCGGATTTAGTGTATTTAACAAATAAATAATTCCATTGAAGTATCGTGGTTCGGAATAACAGTCTGATAAAAAGTGCAAGGCTTGCTGTTACAAATAAAGACATATTGAATAAAACGCCTATTTTAAAGTCAAATATTATTATAACAGGTGTGGTGATGAGAAAATAAAATATGGGAAACAGAAACATACCAATTGCCGATTTAAATGCACTGAAAAAATGGTCGTCCTTAATTTTATTTTTAATAAAATTCCTTATAAATAAATATGGTAAAATACTATTAATAAGGGAATACGCGAAAACAGGGCATAGAATAATTAACAACAGACTTTTTATAATTACAGTAAAGAAATTATTTGCTTTAACAAATACTTTTTCTTTAAGTTTTAACTGCTTTAATGAAATTTTGTATTCTTTTATTTTATTGTCAAGAATGTGTGTTTTATCTTTATACGTTTCAGTATATGTTTCTATGATTTCTATTGTTTTTTTATCAGCTTTAAAATCATTCAATAGCTTATTTCTTTTTAATTTCAATTTTTTTAACATTTCAGGACGATATATTTCTCTCAGGGAATCAATCATATCGTAATGTTCCATATCTTCAATATGGATAATAAGCTCTTTTATTCTATTATAAACTTCTTTTTTAAGTTCATTGACAGCTTTTGCCTGATTTTGTTTATATAATTCAATATAATCGGATACTTCTATAGGGTTTCCAAATATAACAAGCAAATCTCCACCCTGATATAAATGGTCAGTATAATTTAAGCCGGCAGGAAATATTTTAACTTTTAAATTATAATTACTTTCTTCAACAGCTCCCAGAGCAATGCGTGCAAAACCTTTTTTAAATAAACGCAAATGCCTTGTTCTGTCATGACTTCCCTCCGGAAACATTGTAAAGGAGCGATTTTCGGACAATAATTCAAAACATGCTTTAAATACTTCATCATTTTTTAAATGACTGTCAGCTCCATCTCTTGGTCTGTAAACCGGACTTATTTTAAGTGAACGAAGAAACTTAGCTACAACAGGATTTTTAAAAACAGATGCTCTTGCCAAAAAACCAGTTTGTCTATAAGAAAATATTCCTATTACAAAAGGATCTATTAATGTATTCTGATGGTTTGAAACGAAAATGATCGGCGTTCTTTTGGGTATCTTCTTTTGTGTTATTATTTTGAGTTTCCTATAATAATAGAAGAAACTGGCAGGAACCATTACCTTTAATAATTGATAAAATAAGCCGATACGCTTGTGCGACATATGTAAGTATTTATTTGGAGTTCAAAATAAATTAAAAAAAATGATACCAACAAGATTTATGTTAATTGGCAAATATGAAAAAAGCTGTTTTCATTAATGAAAACAGCTTTTAAGTTTTGAACAATACAAATTATTCTAATTTGCCTTCATATTCTTTTTGCACTTTATCGTAACAAGCATCAAGAGCATCTTTAAATTCGGTTGCTTTAGCATCCTTGTAATTTGCTTTTAATTTTGTTTCTTTATCATCGCATTCTTTAACAAGTTTATCAATTTTTTCGTTTTCTTCTTTTGATAAATCATTATAAGTGCGGTTTCCTTTAATTTCCACTACTTTTTTAAGGACATTTTCGCGGCACTTACATACTTTATCTGCATCTGATTTTGGATTGCTGCCGCAAGAAGCAAAAATAAATGCGACAATTACTGGTAATAATAACAATTTTTTCATAGTAGGTTTGTTTTTAAGATATATAAATAATAATTAGTTTATTTTGTTGGTGTTAATGTAATGTTATATTTAGTAGTTAATTCTTTTTGGGCTTTCAGGAAATTTTGAACTTCCTTATCTAACATTTCGTCAATTTTTGTGGATATTTCGTTCATTTTATTGTTGTGTTCTTCTGTATATTCTTCATCAGGCACTTTAGCAATTTTTAGAACTTCAGCATATTCTTGTTTTACAACCGATTTATATGTAGTTAATAAAGACAATGTTGCATCTTTAAATTTAGAATCACCACCAAGTGATTTAATTTCACTTACAACCGTAATTGAGGTTTCTATTTGTTTAAGAAAAGCATTGTATAAATTGTCTAATTCTTCCTGTTTGTTGTTTATTACTGCGTCAGAAAAAGCTTTTTCAGCTTCAATAACTCTAATTTCTTCGTTTACTAATGCATCATTATATTTAATAGCATCATCTTTTGAAGGTTTACAAGAAACCAATAGCGTTATCAACACTGTTAAAGCAAATAAATTAATAATTTTAGCCATATCTTTAAATTTATAATTGAAAAACAAAGATAAAAAATTTAAGGAACCAAGGCGTTCAAATTTGTAATTTTGAAAAATTATTAATAACCAAATGTTGATTAACAAAAAAATAGAATTAATGTCGCCGGTTGGTTCTTACGAATCGCTGATGGCTGCTATACAGGCAAAAACTGATGCTGTATATTTTGGAGTAGAACAACTGAATATGCGTTCGCGCTCTTCGGCTAATTTTAAACTCGAAGATATTGAAAATATAACTACAATATGTAAAGAGAACAGGGTAAGAAGTTATCTTACTTTAAACACGGTTATCTACGACAATGAAATTGATCTGGTTAAATCAATTATCGACAAATCGAAAGTTTGTGGTATTTCTGCAATCATAGCTTCTGATATTTCGGTAATCAGTTATGCCCGTTCTATTGATATGGAGGTGCATATTTCTACTCAATGCAATATTACAAACATTGAAGCTGTTAAGTTTTATGCTACTTTCTCTGATGTAATGGTAACTGCCAGAGAATTATCGCTGGAACAGGTTGCTGATATTGTTCGGCAAATTGAAAAAGATAACATAAAAGGGCCATCGGGCAATTTGGTTAAGATTGAAGTTTTTGTTCACGGAGCATTGTGTATGGCTGTTTCAGGCAAATGTTATCTAAGTCTGGACAATATGAACTATTCGGCAAACCGTGGCGCATGTTTGCAGCTTTGCCGCCGTTCATACATTGTTAAAGATAAGGATGATGATATTGAACTTGAAGTTGACAATGAATATATTATGTCTCCAAAAGATTTGTCAGCCATAGGTTTTCTCGATAAAATAATTGATGCAGGGGTGAGTGTTTTTAAAATTGAAGGTAGAGGTCGTTCACCAGAATATGTAAAAACGGTTACAGCTTGTTACCGGGAAGCCATTGACGCTTACCATGCAGGAAATTACAATCAGGAAAATATTGATAAATGGAAAGAGCGATTAAAATCGGTTTATAACCGAGGCTTTTGGGATGGTTATTATTTAGGAAAGAAACTGGGTGAATGGACAGAACAATATGGTTCGCAAGCTACAAAGAAAAAAATGTATGTAGGAAAAGTGAACAACTATTTTTCTAAACTAAAAGTAGCTGAAATTAAAATTGAAACAAATTCTTTGGATATTGGTGACGAAGTATTGGTAATAGGCCCAACAACCGGTGTAATTGAAGATCAAATAAAAGAAATAAGAGTAGATTTAAAGAATGTTGACAAAACCGTAAAAGGAGAAGTTTGTTCTATTCCACTCAATGAGTTGGTGAGAAGAGGAGATCAGTTGTATAAGTTGGTTTGAGAAACCAAATCCCAGAGGGATTAAATGTTGGTAGAAATAGATACAAGCAATCGTTTTCCCCTCCTTTAGGAGCGGGATGCAAGAAGTTTTCTACCAACATTTAACTTCTCCAGAGTTTATTAAATCTTTCATAGCAAAACTTCACCATTGCAAATTGTCAAAATATCATTAACAAATTATTCTATAAAGTGAAATAAGTAGTTTTCATTAAAATCAATTTCAAATTTCTTTAAAAACTGAAGATATTCTTCTTTAAATGTGCTTTTTTTATGGTGAATTTCCTGATTTGTAATGTATTTAATTACATTGTCTCTTTGAGAACGACTGTATGAAAAAGCGCCAAACCCTTCTTGCCAATAAAATTTAAATTTTGATAATTTCTTTTCGTTAATAAATCGCGATGATTCTGATTTTATTTCTCGAACCAAATCAGATAAGCAACAAGTTGGTGATTGTCCAATTAAAATATGCATATGATCTGACACAGAATTTATGGTTAGCAGTTTTTGTTTCTGATTGGTGATAATTCCTGTAATATATTTTTGCAATGGTTCGCGGAATTGTGAATTAATCATTGATTCGCGATTTTGTACCGCAAATATCAGTTGAATGGTGATTTGAGAATAAGTATTTGCCATATTTGAATATTTGGTTTTTAAAATCCCAGAGGGATTGGATGTTTGTAAAAATAAAATACTTAGTGTTGTTCCGCTCCTATAGGAGTGGGAAGTATGTTGTTGTTATGTTTTTACCAACATTTAACTCCTATGGAGTTTGATGTTTAATGTTATTGATTACTAATTATTATAGTTTTTATCTATTTACATTCATTTTGCCTTATTATATAATCCCAGAAGGATTGAAAGTTAGTAGAAAAATGTTTGATTTCGTTTTTCTGCTCTCATAGGAGCAGGATATACAAAGTAACATTGCTTTTTACCAACAGTTAACTTCTACGGAGTTTGACATTTAATAGTATTGATCACTAAATCTTATCTTATTACAATCATTTTGCTTTATTAAATAATCCCAGAGGGATTTAATGTTGGTAGAAAATTGATTGCATTTGTTTTTCGCTCCTAAAGGAGCGGAATAAACAATTTCGCATTGTTCACTACTATCATTTAACTCCTATAGAAGTTATTACTTACAATTTAATTTATTGTTAAAATATAATATTCAAAAACAAATTTAAAAAAATAATTTTTTAAATATCCCTCTCCTATTTTTCCAAAAAAAAATTTGTTTGAAAAAATATTTTCACCCTCTTACAATATTTTTTAAAATTTTCCGTTATTCAACTATAACCAATAAAAGAAGAATTTCTATGGACATAATAATCTGAAGTTTTATGTTTTTTTTGAAAATATCTAAAAAATATTTTTCAACACTTACAATAAAAAAAACATTATTCCGTTAATCATATAAAATTAAGAGAAAAATGAGTTTTAAAATGATAACAATTTCAGGTTTTAAAATATTTTTTTCATTCGATACAATAAAACATAAAAATTCCGTTAGCAATTAAAAATAATTCCATTTATGAAAATAACTTTTACAATTTTTAATTTAAAAAGTATGTTGATTCTAATGTTCTTATTAGCTTTTCCGCACAATGTTTATAAACAATACTAAACGCCAAGCTTTAAGCAATTGCGAACTATTTGTTGCAGGATTACAAGCACAAAAAGGATAATAAAATCAAACAAATACTTTAAGTTCTTTGACGTACTGGAAACTTTATTGCAGGCATCAACAGGTAATATGCTAATTGTATATTATCATGCTTGCAATGCTCTGCGTTGTGGAGCAAAACACAATCGAACGAACAAAACAGCAAGGGCAAAAGCATTATAAATAGTGTAAAAATAGCTGTAGGGTTATCGGCTATTATCTTTTTGGGTTATAGAGTGCTCTGTTTCAAGTGCTTTTTGCCCCATGTTTTGTTTAAAATTAGAAACACGGATGTGTTTTAATTAAAAAATGTAAAAAAAATGAGAAACACATGTGTATTTTAGGAAAAAAATGCTTAAAAAGTATGAAACACTAGTGTGTTTTGGACAAAAAATGTATAAAAAACATAAAATGCAACTGCAACTTAACCAAAAAATGCTAAAAAAATGTAAAATGCAACTGCAATTTAGGTAAAAAATGGCTAAAAAGTATAAAATGCAACTGCAACTTGACCCAAAAATAGTTAAAAAGTATAAAATGCAGCTGCAACTTAACTAAAAAATTGCTAAAAAACATAAAATGCAGCTGCAACTTAATCAAATAATACTTAAAAAGTATAAAATGCACAAGCGTTTTAACTTCAAAATGGCTAAATAACAAATAAACAAATGATTATTAACATTTTAATAAATTAAAGTTATGAAAAGAACATGGAATTATGCGGTAAATACGTTTTTGAATGCTACAAAAACAAATTTTAAGAAAATGTTAGGTCTGGTTAGTTATCATTTAACGGCATTAAATGCCGAAAAAGACGACCCAGAAATATTAGCACTATTCAATGCTTCAAAAACTGAATTAGAAACTTATAAAACTAAATATGCAGCATGGAATGGTGCAAAAGGAGACCTTGCAGGTGAAACACAACTTTTTAATGATTGTTTGGATTTAATGTCGGACAAACTAGATGGATGGGACCTGAATATACAACAAGTTTATCGTGAAAAAACAGGTGAATATAAATCAATTTTCAATAAAGGTAAAACAGGTTTTTATACAGGAACGCAAGATGAACGCATCAGCGAACTGGATACTTTAGAATTACAGTTGAAAAAACATCCTTCTCTTGATACAGTGCGAGCATCTGTTAAAACCTACAAAGATGAATTAAAAGGTTATAAAGAAAATAAAGAACAATATTTCGAAAAACTTGATAAAGCTTCAGTAGAACTGGAAAAAAGCCGTATTGTTGTTGGCATTAGAATGTATCGTAACCTTGGTATGTTAATGTATAAATTTGGGGAAACCCCCGAAGAAATTGTCAGATTCTTCAATTTAGAACTTTTGCGAAGACATTTAAGCAAAACGGATGATTCAGAAAACCAAAGTTATGTATTATTTATTGATCCTAAAACTACTGAAGAAGCAG
>DYDE01000002.1:54811-81232 GCA_020718065.1 Marinifilum sp.
AATGCAAAATTCAATATATTTAACAATAGCAATGCAAAAGTAGGAGTTTATGCAGCTACCGAAAACCCTGCAACACCTCCAACTCAAATGATGATACTCGAATCTGACGAAGAAAAAACAACTTCACTGGTAGAACTAAATGGCCAGAACTGTAGATTTTTGTTTTTCGTAAACCTTGATGAACACGAAGAAGCAGAAATTGAAATAATTATGGTGGAAGAATAATATTTTTGATTTCTTTTTTTTAAGGTTGGGAAAGCTGTCAGATATTGAAAATCTGGCAGCTTTGTTTTTTTTTAATCCCTATCTTTAAAATTTTATCACATAATATTATTAAGTACATCTATCATCACAAACAAAATCATTAACCTTAATACAAACAAGCAAATGAAAAAATTAAAATTAGCATTGATAGTAATGCTTTTTAGTATCTATTGTTTTGGTCAAAAGGTCAATCCAATTAGCACAGCTGTTCCTTTTTTACAAATTGAACCAAATGCAAATACAAATGGAATAGGCTTAATAGGGGTGGTATCATCAAAAGACCATTACGAATCTGGTTTAACACAAAACCCAGCCTTATTGTCGAAAAACAAAAAAACAATGGGTGCAACAATTTCATACCTCCCATGGTTTGATTTCGCAAAAAAACCTAATATATCAAATTTTGGAGCATGGTATGCCTTCAACTCCAAAAATACTCTAGCTATGTCAATTAATTATTACAATAATGGTAATATTGAATTGCATGATTTGAATGGTAATATAATTAGCGAATACAGACCAATTGAGTTATGCACAGGATTAAAATATGCACATAGTTTTAATGAACATTTATCTTTGGGTTTGGGTGTAAAATATATTTACAGTGATATCAATGGTGAGGTTCAAATCGGAAATTCTAAAATGGTTTCGGGAAAATCAATAGCTGGAGATATCGGCCTTGATTATAGAAACGAAATAAATATAAGCGAAACCAAAAATCTGAGATACGATTTTGGAGCTTCAATACTAAATGTTGGTAACAAAATTTCTTATACAACAACTGATAATTATAAAGATTTTATCCCAACCATTTTAAAATTAGGAACAATGTGGACTATCAACAGTCATATTTCAAAAAACATCACACATAGTACCGATTTGGCATACCAGGCAGAAAAACTATTGGTTCCAACTCCTCCTGTCTGGACAACAGATACGACCAGGTTGGGAAAATCTACTGATGTTTCTGTTTTCAAAGGTATGGTGCAATCATTTTACGATGCACCAAATGGTTATAAAGAAGAACTACAGGAAATTATTCATATGTTTGGAATTGAAAACCGATTTACAGTTTACGATAAAGCAACAATTTCTTTAAGAGTAGGAAAAATGCACGAAAACAAATACAAAGGAAACAGAAATATAACAACCTTGGGAGTTGGGTTAAAATTCAAATCGTTTTGCATCGATTATTGTTATTTAAAATATAAAGAACCTCAAGATTTCAACAAATCGAACATTACAGTTGGATATTGTTATGTTTTTAAATAGAATTTCATTATAGGAGGGTTCTAATAATTAAGTTTCTCCCGCAAATTTCGCTGATTTTCGCAAAATAAATAATACAACGTATTGAAAAAAAATCTGCGAATATTTGAGAAATCTGCGGGAAACTATTTTTTTGAATTTTCAGAACTGCCCTATATATAAAATCAAAACCTCATCCCTAAAAAGGATGGGGTTTTTTTATTTATTTCAGTTTATCACTTGAATAGCTTTAAATTTTTTCGACCAAAACGTTTTTTTATAAAATTAACTTAATTAAATTTGTATTCTAAAAATCAATGCTTTGAAAAAAATAATTTTACTTTTATCTATTGCAATATATTGCAACACAGGTATTGCACAATGGACTTCGCTAAACAGTGGCACATCGCATAACTTTAACGGAGCGTTTTTCCATAACGATACAAACGGATATGTTTCAGGAAGCGATGGAAACATCTTAAAAACAAGCAATGGAGGTGTCAATTGGTCAGGTTTAACGAGTAGTACAACAAACTGGCTGTATTCCATAAATTTTTATGATGACAATATCGGATATGCAACCGGAGAATATGGCACCATCATCAAAACAACCAATGGAGGGAGTACATGGATTTCGCAAACAACTAATACAAGTCAGTGGTTATTTTGCTCACATATCATTTCTGCAAATATTGTATATGTAGTAGGAAATGGAGGCGATATTTTAAAAACAACCAACGGAGGAACAAACTGGGTAAACCTGATGCCTACACCATCAAACTGGCTTTATTCTGTTTATTTTACCGATGTTAATACAGGTTATACTTGTGGAAATGAAGGAAGAATATTAAAAACAACCAATGCCGGAGCAAACTGGTACACGCTCTCAAGTGGGAGTGCTGCTGATCTTTATTGTATTTCTTTTTATAACAATAATACTGGTTTTGCAGTTGGAGGAATTTATCCAACTTCTAGCGAAATACTTAAAACTACCAATGCTGGTGTAAGTTGGTCGGTTCAAAATGCTGGTACTATTAAATTATTAAGAAACATTTGTATTATTGATGCAAACACGGTTTATGTAGTTGGTTACGGTGGAACCATCTTAAAAACAACCAATGGCGGTACAAATTGGAATAGTCAGACAAGCGGAGTAAACGAAGATTTAAATGCAGTTCGATTCACAAGTTCAAACATAGGCTATATTGCAGGAGATGTTGGTGCATTGTTAAAAACCACCAATGGTGGCCTTTCTTTCATTAATACTTCTAAAACAGAGAAGAAACAAATAAACATATACCCCAACCCTGCTCAAAATAAAATTACCATCAATCTGCAAGATATTAATACATTTGAAAATTCAGATTTGACCATATATAATGCAGAAGGACAAATTGTGTTGCAACAAACCCTAGAACAAAACAATACACAAATTGATATTTCGCAATTGCAGCAGGGAACATATATCGTAAAAGTGATTCATAGCGATGGAAATGTAATTCAAAAGAAATTTATATTAATAAAATAATAAATCCAAATGATGTTAAACCAAAAATTAAACCTATGAAAACATTTAGACTTTTTTTTATCGTAATTATAGTAATAACATTAAAAACAACAATAGTTCAAAGTCAGCCATTAGCAATAGAAAATGCTTCGTGGTTGATACATAATAGAAGTATGATTCCTTTTGGATATTTCCATTCTTTTTGGGGTTATACCATAAAAGGAGATACCATAATAAACGGGAAAGCTTATAAAAAAGTATTTTCTTTTGATATTCTGGAAACATTTGAAACTTCAACAACTGTTCTAAATCCTATACCTCCTTTACACTTAATGATGATGAATCTCAAAGGGTTTTTAAGAGATGAAGGACAAAAAGTATATGCAATAACGCTAAATAACAATTTTTCTTGTCTGGCAAACATAGAATATGAACTTTTAAATTTTGGGTATAATGTTGGTGATACCCTAAATTTGTGCATAGCAGATTATCCACCATTTCCATTTTACATGGTTGACAGTATCAAATATAATGCACCACCTTTTAACAGAAAAAACATTTATAGTCATGGTAATGTTATTTATCAGGGAATTGGTACAAGTGTCGGTTTATTTGAAGCTTTTGAAGTGATTGATTCATGGTTTAATCTTGAAAGATATTCAACAAACGGTACCAGTGGTATAGGAGTAATAACTGGAAATAAAAACACTAAGAAAACAAAACATAGTTTTAACATATTCCCTAATCCTGCTAAAGATAAAATAAACATAAATTACCAAGATAATGAAAACCTCTCAGGTACAGATATATGTATACGTAATGCACAAGGTCAACTAGTTTTACAACGAACCTTAGAACAAAACATTACTCAAATTGATATTTCTCAATTACAGCAGGGAGTTTATGTTGCAAAAATAAATCATAGCGATGGAAGTGTAATTCAAAAGAAATTTATTGTAATAAAATAATTAATTCAAATTAAGTTAAACTAAAAATTAAACACATGAAAAAATCTAGACTCTTTTTTACGATTCTTTGTTTGTTCTTTTTACAAACATTAAACGCACAGCAATGGTACGAACACAATTTAGCACCTAATTATCCTTATCCGAATTTCAATTCGGTTTGTGTTGGCGGAGGTCCTATGGGAATAGGTTCAGATGTTGCTGTTGGTGATGCTGGTTATATAGGAATATGGTCTATACCTGTATCAAAAGCATGGTATTCGTTCATCTCTCCTATCACAACAATAAACTTAAATTCTGTATATGTCATAGATTCTCTTTCTGGTTCTAATAAAAAAACATTTGTTGTAGGAAATAATGGTTTAATTATAAAGGCAAATGATATTTTTTCACCATATCTTCAACATTGCCCTGTTACAAGTAATCTATATTCTGTTTTTTTCACTGTTTATAGTAATGGGATTGCTGTAGGTGATGCAGGAACAATTGTAAGAACAACAGATGGAGGCAGTCATTGGGCATTAATCAGTAACACAAATACAAACAGGCTTTATTCTGTTCACTTTCCAAGCTCAAACATTGGTTATGCAGTTGGAGTTAGTGGAACCGTGATAAGAACAACAGATAATGGTCAAAATTGGATTATAAAAAATCAACCTATTACCGATTCACTCCGTTGTGTTTGGTTTACAACCGATAATACCGGTTTTGTTGTAAGCAGAAACGGAGCTATCTATAAAACTACAAACGGAGGAGATAATTGGCAAAGTAAGCCAAGTGGTACTACTCAAAATCTTAATGCAATTTGTTTTGAAAGTAGCACGATAGGCTATGCCGCAGGAAATAACAATATTTTATTAAGAACAACTGATAGTGGCGAAACATGGACAACGCAAACTTTACCAACCCTGCAAAGACCAGGGAATTTCAAAAGTGTTTCAGCAGGATATAATTTAGTTTATGCTGTTGGGAGTAACGGAACAGCAATAGGAAATATGGTTGATCCAGGAGCTATTAATGAAAATTTTATTAATAACAAAATCTTGCTTACTCCAAACCCTGCAAAAGATAAATTAAGCATCAAATTGCAAGATGTTGAAAACTTGTCTGGTATGAACCTATCTGTTTGTAATATGCAAGGACAAATACTCTTACAACAAAACAAGTTGCAAAACGAAAACATTATTGATATTTCGCAACTGCCCATAGGAATCTATACGATTAAAGTTACATTAAAAGAAGGTATTGCCGTGAGCAAATTTGTGAAAGAATAGAGAAATCAACCTGTCTGAAAAAGGATGACATTTATAAACCTGTCTGGTATTTGAATCAGGCAGGTTTTTTCATTCAAACCTATTTCATTTTATTTTTAGATTTTTAGCATAACATTTTTATAATCTTAAAAAAAAATGTAGGTTTGTACTAAAAATAAATAGTTGCTGTTGCTATGCAAAAGTTTTTTCACAACTTTATACACCTTTATATTGATGGATTTAAAAACACAGTTGTTGGTAAAAAACTATTACTTATAATTTTAATAAAATTGGTAATAATGTTTGCAATTCTAAAAATATTCTTTTTTCCCAACTTTCTGAAGTCGAAATTTTCAACTGATACCGAACGCAGCAATTACGTGATTGATCAATTAACAAAAACAGATAAAAAATGATAGATAATATTGACATTTCTTTAGTCGATTGGTCAAGAGCACAGTTTGCTCTTACGGCAATGTATCACTGGCTTTTTGTACCACTTACTTTGGGTCTTACATTTATCATCGCTATTATAGAAACCATATATGTGAGAACCGGCGATGAAGAATGGAAAAGAATTACCAAATTCTGGATGAAACTTTTTGGGATTAATTTCGCAATAGGTGTTGCTACCGGAATTATTCTGGAATTTGAATTTGGAACAAACTGGTCGAATTATTCATGGTATGTTGGTGATATTTTTGGAGCTCCACTTGCAATTGAAGGCATCATGGCTTTCTTTCTCGAATCAACTTTTATTGCAGTAATGTTTTTTGGCTGGAACAAAGTAAGTAAAAAGTTTCATTTACTTTCTTCGTGGTTGGTTGCGTTTGGTGCCAGTTTATCAGCATTGTGGATATTGGTTGCAAATGCATGGATGCAATATCCTATAGGTATGCATTTCAATCCTGAAACTGCACGAAGCGAAATGCTTGATTTCTGGCAAGTTTTGTTTTCACCCGTTGCTGCAAATAAATTTCTGCACACCATTTTTTCTTCTTACATGCTTGCTTCCGTATTTGTAATCGCTATAAGTGGATGGTATTTACTCAAACGCAGAGAAAAACTTTTATCGTTAAGAAGCATTGTAATTGCTGCTACTTTTGGATTAATAACTTCATTATTTACTGCCTATACTGGCGATGGTTCTGCTTATAATGTTGCTCAAAAACAACCTGCTAAACTTGTAGCAATGGAAGGATTGTATGATGGGGAAAAAGGAGCTGGTTTGATTGCTTTTGGCATTTTTAAAGATGAAAAAATATCAATGAAAATAGAAATACCCAAAATGCTTTCTATTTTGGGATACCGAAATGCCGAAGCTTTTGTACCTGGAGTGAATGATTTAGTTAATGGAAATAAGGAAAATAATATTGTTTCAGCTACAGAAAAAATAAATCAGGGTAAAATAGCCATCGAAGCACTTGCTAAATTCAAAAGAGCAAAAAAAGAAAACAATAAACCCTTGCAGGATTCTTTGCGAAAAGTCTTCGAAGAAAATTATAAATACATAGGGTATGGATATTTGAATGACCCAAAAAGTATTATTCCCAATGTACCTATGACATACTATAGTTTTCATACAATGGTTGGATTGGGATTTTATTTTATATTTTTCTTCTTATTGGTTTTGTATTTTGCAATAAAACAAAAGCTTGAAAACAAAAAACTTCTTTTACGTATAGGTATTCTTTCATTTCCACTTGCGTTCATTGCTTCAATGGCAGGATGGATTGTAGCAGAAGTAGGACGACAACCATGGGCAATTCAGGATTTATTGCCAACAGCAGTTGCAACATCTAACATTGATGCTTCTGCTGTGATGATAACTTTTGTATTATTTGCTGTGTTATTTACTGTACTTCTGATAGCTGAAATAAAGATTATGGTATCACAAATTAAGTCAGGACCGAAAGGAGGTAACAATGTTTGAAACAATGTCATTATTACATTTACAACAATATTGGTGGATACTTGCCTCAATATTAGGATCATTATTGGTCTTTTTACTATTTGTTCAGGGAGGTCAAACCTTTTTATATTCTTTACCTAAAACACCAGAAGAAAAAAAATTGTTGATAAACTCAATTGGACATAAATGGGAATTTACATTTACAACATTGGTTACTTTTGGAGGTGCAATGTTTGCAGCATTTCCTCTTTTCTATGCTACTAGTTTTGGAGGGGCATATTGGGTTTGGCTTGCCATATTATTTTGTTTCATCATACAGGCTGTTTCATATGAATTTCGTAGTAAACCAAAAAATTTTTTAGGAACAGGGACTTTCGATTTCTTTTTGTTTTTAAATGGGAGTTTGGGTGTTATACTTATTGGAGCTGCTGTTTCTACTTTTTTCACCGGT
The DNA here is from genome assembly GCA_020718065.1 of Marinifilum sp. Classification (GTDB taxonomy): domain Bacteria; phylum Bacteroidota; class Bacteroidia; order Bacteroidales; family CG2-30-32-10; genus CG2-30-32-10. Next base: position 62,412 of record DYDE01000002.1, read on the forward strand.
TCTATGTTCTCAGTTAATGAATACAATCTTTCTAAGTGGCAACATTCGTTCCGAGGACTAGAAGCTGCATTTAACTTAACCAATCTTGCATTAGGCTTAAGTGTCTTCTTTCTTGCACGTATTCTTGGTTTGATGTATTTCATAAACAACATTAACAACGAAAATATTTACGAACGTTCTAAAAAGAAATTGTTACCCAATGCTGTTGTATTTTTGGTTTTCTTTTTATCCTTTTTGGTTAGTATTTTATTGAAAGATGGCTTTGCTTATAACCCACAGACTAAAATAGTTTCAATGGAAAGCTATAAATATTTTCACAATTTATTGGAAATGCCCATTGTGTTTGTATTGTTTCTAATTGGAGTAGTTCTTGTGTTGTCAGGAATTGCTATTACTTTATTTAAAAACAGTAAAAAGGGAATATGGTTTTCAGGCTTGGGAACAATTTTAACTGTTTTTTCATTATTTCTGATCGCTGGTTTAAACAATACTGCATACTATCCTTCTACATATGACTTACAAAGTTCTTTGACAATTGAAAACAGTTCTTCAAGCAAATATACATTAACCACAATGAGCTATGTTTCATTATTAATACCCTTTGTGATTGCCTATATTTACATTGTTTGGAAAGCAATGGATAAGAAAAAACTAAATATAGAAGAGTTAAACAAAGAAGATAACCTTTATTAATTAATTAAAAAAAGTAATTATGAATAGTTCTATAATATGGTATTTATCTTGGCCTATATTGATATTTGTATCATATCGGCTGATATTAGTAGCATTAAAAACATTTGATAAAAATCAACAAAAGAATCAACCCAAAACAAGCAATACTGATAAATAGAACCAATGCATCTTTTTTACGCTCAGGAAATAGTTTCAGATTATTATGATTTATCAGAAGAAGAAGCAAGACATTGCTTAAAAGTATTAAGATTAAAAAAAAATGATTCTGTAAATTTAACCAATGGGAAAGGTAAATTATTTACTGGTTTTGTTAATTATATCTCACAAAAAGAATGCAGTATTAAAATAACGGATATAAAAGAAGAAGAGAAAAGAAATGCAACAATTCATATTGCTGTTTCACCAACCAAAAATATTGATCGCTTTGAATGGTTTTTAGAAAAAGCTACAGAAATAGGAATAGATATTATAACACCAATTATATGCGAAAGATCGGAAAGACAAGTTATAAAAACCGAAAGATTAAATAAAATTCTAATAAGTGCATTAAAACAGTCTTTAAGAACATACCTTCCCGAACTAAAAGATCTTACTCCATACAATAAATTTATAACAACCACAAAAGAACAAACAAAATTAATTGCTCATTGTGCAGATGGTGAAAAAAAAACCATTAAGGAGCTTTACAAAAAAGGAAATAATGTTTTAATATTAATTGGACCTGAAGGCGACTTTACAGAAGCCGAAATAAACAAAGCCATTAGCTCAGATTTTGTTCCTGTAACATTGGGTAAGAATCGTTTAAGGACAGAAACAGCAGCATTAGTAGCATGTCATTCATTTAATTTCATAAATGAATAAAAAATGAAAAAATATATCCTAGTTATAGCAATATTTATAATATGCACTTCTTTCTCCAATTCAACAGGATACCAAATAGCATTACTTAAATATGGGGGTGGTGGAGATTGGTATGCAAATCCTACTTCCTTATCAAATCTGGTTAAATTCTGCAATAAAAATCTTGGAACAAACATAAACGAAACTATAGCAACTGTTGAAGTTGGAAGTTCCGATATTTTTAATTATCCTTTTGTACATTTAACCGGTCATGGGAATGTTATTTTTACTGACAAAGATGTCCAGAATTTAAGAAATTATTTAATAGCTGGAGGATTTTTGCATATCGACGATAATTATGGATTAGATAAGTTCATAAGACCACAAATGAAAAAGGTTTTTCCTGAACTTGATTTTGAAGAACTCCCTAATGATTACCCAATCTATAAACAGAAGTATTTATTTCCAAATGGATTGCCCAAAATACACGAACACGACAATAAACCTCCTCAGGGATTTGGTTTATTTTATGAAGGAAGATTGGTTTGCTTTTATACTTATGAATGTGATTTAGGTGATGGTTGGGAAGATTATGAAGTTCACAAAGATTCAGAAGCAACACGCACAAAAGCGCTACAAATGGGAGCAAATATCATTCAATATGTTTTTAATTTATAAATATATTAAAACCTTTTCTTGATTTCAAATAAAATAAATACTTATAAACCCCATAAAAAAAATAACAATAGTGTATTTGATTTATTTTTTTATTAAATTTGCGAGTTAGTTTGATTATTTATTAATTACTGGATTTATGGAAGAGTACGAAAATAAAGAAAGAGAAGAAATATTCTCAAAAGCTGTTAGAGCAGGGAAAAGAACATATTTCTTTGATGTAAAAGTCACTAAAACAGATCAGCAATATCTTACCATTACAGAAAGCAAAAAAAGAATGGACAAGGATAGTGGTAACTTTTTCTACGAAAAACATAAGATATTTCTTTACAAAGAGGATTTCGAAAAATTTACTGACGGCTTAAATGATGTGGTTGAGTTTATTAATACCGGTAAAAAACCAGTTGAAAAAGAACCTATAGAAAATTCAGAAAAATACTCTGATATTAACTTCGAGGATTTAAATTCAGAAGAAAAATCAAACCCTGAATAATAAAAAAGATTTTAATTCTAAAAAGCTGATAGAATTACCCTATCAGCTTTTTGAGTTATACAATAGTTGAATTAACAATAAAAAGAACCAATCTGAAGTAGCATTATTATCTAAATAATTATTGAATTTTCCTCAGTAAAAAGTTGTAATTTTGCTTTTTCAAAAATAAGCTGCTAATGCAAATAACTTACTACGGACATGCGTGTTTTGAAGTAAAAGTAAATAATAAAAAATTACTTTTCGATCCCTATATTACACCTAATAAGTTAGCAGAACACATCGATTTTAAAAGTATTAAACCTGATTATGTTCTGATTTCTCATGGGCATAGCGATCATATAGCAGATGCTGTAGCAATTTCAAAACAATCTGATGCAATATTTATCTCAAACTTTGAAATTACTAATTGGCTTTCAGCTAAAGGAGTTAAAAATGTACATCCTATGAATTTGGGTGGATCTTTTGACTTTGATTTTGGATCTGTAAAATTTTTTTCTGCACAACACTCAAGTTCCTTGCCTGATGGAAGTTATGGTGGAAATCCAGGAGGCTTTTTAATTAAAGGCAATCATGAACGTAATTTTTATTTTGCCGGAGATACAGGGCTTACATACGATTTGAAATTAATAAGAGAATATATAAGTATAGATTTTGCATTTTTACCAATAGGCAACAACTTCACTATGGGCGTGGATAATGCAATGATTGCATCTGAATTTATTAATTGTGATAAAATAATAGGAATGCATTATGATACTTTTGATATTATTAAAATAGATAAAGAAGTTGCTGTTGAAAAATTTAACAGAGCAGGAAAAGAATTGATATTATTTAAGATTGGTGAAACAATAAATATATAACATTATGGGTAAAGTAATTGCCATAGCAAACCAAAAGGGTGGCGTTGGTAAAACAACAACAGCAATAAATCTTGGTGCTTCATTAGCTGTACTAGAATTTAAAACATTAATAATCGATGCCGATCCTCAGGCAAACGCCACTTCAGGAATAGGATTCGATCCCAAAAACATCAAAACTAGCATTTACGAATGTGTAATTGATGATATTGAACCCAAAAACATTATTTTAAATACTACAACACCAAATCTAGATTTAATTCCTGCGCACATTGATCTGGTTGGTGCTGAAATTGAAATGATCAATTTACCAAACAGGGAGAAAATGATGCGAAAAGTAATAAATAAAGTTAAAGATGATTATGATTTTATTCTAATCGATTGTTCGCCATCTTTAGGTTTAATTACTGTAAATGCATTAACAGCTGCAAATTCTGTTATAATTCCTGTTCAATGCGAATACTTTGCATTAGAAGGATTAGGGAAATTATTAAATACTATTAAAATAGTTCAGTCGAGATTAAATCCTGAATTAGAAATAGAAGGTATATTGCTTACGATGTATGATTTGCGTTTACGATTGAGCAATCAGGTTGTAGAAGAAGTTAAAACCCATTTTCAAACAATGGTTTTTGAAACAATTGTTCAACGCTCAACCAAGTTGGGAGAAGCCCCAAGTTTTGGCGAAACAATTATTATGCATGACGTGTTGAGTAAAGGAGCCATTAATTATTTGAATCTTGCCAGAGAGGTTTTACAAAAAAATGGGTTAACAAAAATGAAAAAATCAGATAAAAAAATAAACATTCAAAAATGAACGCTAAAAAAAGGGCTTTAGGCAGAGGTCTTAGTGCTTTGCTTGACAATTCCGAAACAGATATAATTTCTAATTCAATTATTACTGACAAATCAGATATTGCAAGAGCAATTGTAAATATTCCTCTTGATGAAATTGAGTGCAATCCTTTTCAACCACGCATAAACTTTGATGAAACTGCTTTACAAGAATTAGCTGACTCAATTAAAGAGCAAGGCATTATTCAACCGGTTACAGTTCGTAAATTAGACAGCGATAAATATCAATTAATTACTGGAGAAAGAAGACATAAAGCTTCTAAAATTGCCGGACTAACTGAAATACCTGCTTATATAAGAGAAGCTACCGATAATGAAATGAGGGAAATGGCTTTGGTTGAAAACATCCAAAGAGAAGACCTTAATGCTATAGAAATTGCAATGAGTTATCAGCAATTAATTGATGAATGTGGATTAACACAAGAAGTACTTAGTGAAAAAGTCAGTAAAAACAGAACTACAGTTACCAATTATCTTCGATTACTTAAATTACCTCAGGAAATTCAAAAAGGGATAGTTGATAAAAAGATATTTATGGGACATGCGCGTGCATTAATCAATATTCCTTCAACTGAAGATCAGCTTTCTGTTTATAAAAAAATCATTGAAAAAGATTTATCTGTTAGAAAAGTTGAAGAAATTGTTAGGGATTTGGGAAAAGAACCTGTAAATAAAATAATAGATACCACGACAGAACAACCTTCAGAAAAATTTATTTTAATGCAGAACAGTTTTTCTCAAAAATTAAATTTAAAAGTTTCTTTGAAACGAAATAATAATGGCAAGGGAAGTGTCGTTATTAACTTTAATTCAGATGATGATTTAGAAAGAATTTTTTCCATTATTGACAAATAAGCTGAATTGTTTTGATATACAACAGCACCGCCATATTCTATGCCTCTTAATTATAAATATTTTGTAGTTTTCTTTTTGCTATTTTTTATGTTTTTTGGCAATTTAATGGCTCAAAACAAGGAAGCAAAAAATGATACTGTTGTTATTGATTCTTCAAAACTTCATTCACCAAAATTAGCAACCTTAATGTCTGCATGCATACCTGGACTAGGTCAGGTTTACAACAAAAAATATTGGAAAGCACCTGTAATTTACGTTGGTTTTGGTATAATTGGTTATAGTATTATACATAATAGCGAAAAATATAATACATATCAAACAGCTTATATTTCTAGAATCGACGGAGACTCAACAACAATTGATAATTTTCCATCCACCTCAACAGAAAATCTTATTCTTTATAAAGATGGTTATCGAAGATATCGTGATCTCTCTTATATTTTCGGAGTAGTATGGTATGTCATGAATATTCTTGATGCTACTGTTGATGCCCATTTGTTTTACTTTAATATTAATGAAGACTTGTCTTTAAAGGTCAGACCTGCATATCTTCCGCTTTATTATAAAAACACATCATCAACAATACCAGGATTAACTCTTTCCTTTAATATTGGAAAGCTTAGCACAAATAAAAACAACAAACTGAAAAGATACCTGTGAAAATAATTTTATCCGGATATGGTAAAATGGGCAAAGAAGTTGAAAAGATTGCTTTGAAACGCAATCATCAAATCGTTGCAACTATAGATACAAAAAGCGATTGGGAACAAATAAAAAACAAACCTAAAGCCGATGTAGTTATTGATTTTAGTTTGCCATCTTCTGTAATTGATAATATTAAAAATTGTTTTCAATTAAATATTCCAATTGTTACCGGAACTACCGGTTGGTATAATCAGCTTGAAGAAATAAAAAACATTTGTCTTACAAATAATCAAGCTTTATTATATTCTTCTAACTTTAGCATTGGTGTGAATGTTTTTTTTGAAATCAATAAAAGACTGGCTCAATTAATGAATTTGCAAGAAGAGTACGAAATTTCTATTGAAGAAGCACACCACATCCAAAAGCTAGATTCTCCAAGCGGAACAGCTATAACACTCGCTAATGAAATCATTAAAAATATTGATAGAAAAAACAGTTGGACAAATACAATAGATAATGATGTAACTTCTATAAAAATAAAATCTATAAGGGAAGGAAACATAACAGGAATTCACACTGTTATTTATGATTCTCCTATAGATACAATTGAAATAAAACATACTGCCAAAAATCGAATAGGCTTAGCATCAGGTGCAGTAATTGCAGCCGAATGGCTGATTGGCAAAAAAGGAATTTTCGAAATGAAAGATTTATTAAACCTCTAAATTATTTTATTATGAGCATTTATGCATTATTAACACTTGTATTTATTATAAGTTCAACAGCCGGACTTTGGAAGTTATTTGAAAAGGCAGGCCATAAAGGTTGGTTTATTCTAATACCACTATATAACTTTTATATCTGGTTGAAAATAATCAAAAAACCACTTTGGTGGTTTATATTTATATTAACTCCTTTCATAAATGTATTTATGATTTTTTTAATGATAGCAGAAATTTTAAAATGCTATCAAAAGTACGGGTTAATTCAACAAGCTGTTGGTGTGATTGTTCCATTTATCTATTTACCAATAGTTGGCTTTTCAAAAAAATCGACTTATGTTGATCCTAAAGATAGACCCGTAATTGTAAAATCAGCAATCAGAGAATGGGCAGATGCAATTATATTTGCGGTAGTTGCTGCAACAATAATCAGAACTTTTTTTATTGAAGCATACACCATACCAACTTCATCTATGGAAAAATCATTATTAATTGGTGATTTTCTTTTTGTTAGCAAGATAAGTTATGGACCAAAAATACCCAATACCCCTCTCTCCTTCCCTTTTACACATAACACTATGCCTTTTTCTAAAACCATGAAGTCATATTTGGAGTGGATAAAACTACCTTTCTATCGTTTTCCTGGATTAACAACGGTTAAAAATTATGATGTTGTTGTCTTTAATTACCCTGATGGAGATACAACTACACTTGAATATAATAGTTCTCGAAGTTATTATGAAATGTGTCGTTTTGAAGGTAGAGATAATGTATGGCAAAAATATCATGTAGTATCAAGACCTGTTGATAAAAGAGAAAATTTTATCAAACGTTGTATTGGCATTGGTGGTGATAAACTTCAGATTATTGATGGTGTTGTATATATTAATGACAAACAAGCACCAATACCTATAAATTCTCAATTCAATTATATAGTAAAAACCAATGGGCAACCTATTAATCCTAAAATACTCGACAAAATGGATATTACTGAAATGGGTAACTCTGTCAATCCTGATGAGTTTATTATGACACTTACCGACGAATCTTCACTTAAGTTAAAAACCTTTTCAAATATTTTGTCTATAAATAAAAATATTGCCCCAAAAGGTTATTGGGATCCAAGACTTTTCCCTTTCGATTCTATATATAAATGGAATGTTGACAACTATGGCCCTATTTTAATACCTAAAGCTGGCACAACTATTCCTATAAATATGCAAAACATTTCTATATATAGTAGGATAATCAATGCTTACGAATTAAACGACCTTCAAATAAAAGACAACAAGATTTATATCAACGGAAAAGAAGCTAATTCTTACACCTTTAAAATGAATTATTATTGGATGATGGGAGACAATAGACACAATTCAGCAGATTCGCGTTATTGGGGTTTTGTTCCTGAGGATCATATTGTAGGAAAAGCTGTTTTTGTATGGCTTTCTCTTGATAATAATAAATCTTTTTTTAGTAAAATAAGATGGAATAAAATGTTTAGAGTTATTAAATAGCAATCAAATAAAATAGAATTTTTAAAAACATGTTACAATTAAATTATATAAGAGAAAACACAAAGGAAGTAATAGAAAAGCTCAATATTAAGAATTTTGATGCAAAAGAAATAATTCCTAAGTTAATTGATTTAGATAATAAACGTAAAGAAACCCAAAAACAATTGGATGACAGTCTTTTTGAATCTAATAATCTGGCTAAAGAAATTGGAGTTCTATTTAAGAGTGGAAAGCAAAAAGAAGCCAATGGGTTAAAAGAAAAAACAGCTCAATTAAAATCTCTATCAAAAGAGTATAGTGATAACCTAATTTTAATTGAGAAAGAATTAAATGACATTCTTTTACAAATACCTAATTTACCTCACAACTCTGTGCCAAAAGGCAAGCGAGCTGAAGACAATATTATTGTTCATCAGGAAGGTGATGTCCCTGATTTAACAAAAGATGCTCTCCCTCATTGGGATATAGCATCTAAATACGATATAATTGATTTTGAACTTGGAAATAAAATTACCGGTTCAGGATTTCCTGTTTACAAAGCTAAAGGTGCTAAACTACAAAGAGCTTTGATAAATTTTTTCCTCGATAATGCTTTGAAAGAAGGATATACAGAATATCAGCCACCATTAATGGTAAACGAAGATTCTGGATATGGTACTGGTCAATTACCAGATAAAGAAGGACAAATGTACCATGTTAGCATAGATAATCTTTATCTTATCCCAACAGCAGAAGTTCCTATAACAAATTTATTCAGAAATATGATTGTTAAAGCCGAGGAACTACCCTATAAATGTGTTGCTTATTCTTCTTGTTTTCGCAGAGAAGCTGGTTCGTATGGTAAAGATGTTAGAGGACTAAACAGGCTCCATCAGTTTGATAAAGTTGAAATTGTTCAAATTCAACATCCTGATAAATCATATCAAACGCTTGAAGAAATGCGGGGATATGTTGCAGGATTGCTGCGATTACTCGAATTGCCTTTTAGAACACTAAGACTTTGTGGTGGGGACATGAGTTTTGCATCTGCTTTAACCTATGATTTTGAAGTTTATTCTGCAGCACAACAAAAATGGCTTGAAGTTAGTTCTGTTTCAAATTTTGAGTCTTTCCAATCGAATCGTATGAAGCTTCGTTTTAGAGAAAAAGAGGGCAAACCGCAATTGGCTCATACATTAAATGGTAGTGCACTTGCACTTCCAAGAATTGTAGCTGCACTATTAGAAAACAATCAGACGAATGAAGGTGTTAAGATTCCAAAAGCATTGGTTCCATATACTGGTTTTGATTTATTGTAGTTATTATATTTGATTTTATGTTAAAAAGTATTTATAGCAGTTTCTTCGCAAGTTTATTATTATTATTTCTATTTGTTTCTTGTAAGAATTTAAAGAATTCTCCTGAAGTTAAACGAATAGATAGTTTGAAAACTATTTTAACTGAAGTAAGGAATAAACTTGCTGAAGTTGATAGTCAGAAAATTTACAAAACATATAGCGATCATCAAAACAACAGCCTACAAATAAAATTATACTTCAACGACAAAAAAGAAAATGGTGTTTGGGAAAATATCACACAATATGATGCTATTAATGATCCGCTAATAGATTTTATTAACAAAAGGGGACTTTTTCAAAGTCAAATTCAACAATCCACCAAACAACTAAATGATTTAAGAAGTGACTTTATAAATAAAACTATAAATAAAGAACAATTTATTGTTTATTATGATAAAGAAGCTGGTATAATTGAAAAATTAGGCAATAAAGTCGAAACTTCCGTTAATTTCATTAAAGATGAAATGACTATTTTTGACACACTTAATCCAAAAATATTAATCATTATTGAAAAACTAAAAGCAGAAAAATTGAATTCACCAAATGAGCAATAATGAATCTACTGAATTCATTTAAATATTATTTTCTTACTTGCTTTTTTATCATTTTAAGCATTTCCGCCCAAGCACAATGGGACAATAAAAACAAATCTGTTATTCCTAATGACACTATACCAAGCAATGAGGAGTTGCTTGCTATACAGTTTTTTCAGAACAAGGAATACGATAAAGCTGCAGAATTATTTGAAAAGATTTTTAAGAAAAAACCAACCTATCTCAACTATAACAGCTACCTTAACTGTTTGCTTGAAATGAAAGAATATAATAAAGCACAAAAACTTGTTAAAAAGCAAGTAAAGGATAATCCAAATGACATTAAATATTCCATTGATGTTGGCTATATTTACAAACAATCTGGTGATATCTCTAAAGCCAATCAGGAATATGAAAAAACAATTAAACAACTAAATAATTACAGTCCTCAGAATGTTGTTGATTTGGCGAATGCTTTTATTTATAGAAGTGAGTTCGATTACGCCATTGAAACATATAAAAAAGGAAAGAAGCTTTTTAAATCTTATCCATATAATTATCCCCTAGCTGATATTTATGAAAATAAGAAAGAATATACAGAAATGATGTCTGAATATTTAGATTTACTTGATATAAATGAAACTTATCTAAATGAAATTCAAAATAAATTGCAAGTAAAGATTACAGAAGAAGATGCGGATAATAGTAAAAAGGAAGCTTTAAAAGCATTGCTACTAAAAAGAATTCAAAGTAATTCTGATAAGATCATTTATTATAAATTATTACTTTGGTTCTCATTACAGCAAAAAGATTTTGAGACTGCCTTAATACAAGCCAAAGCTTTAGATAAAAGACTCCATTTGCAAGGAGAAATAGTTTATAATATTGCAACTTTAGCTACTTCGAATGACAATTATGATGTTGCCATAAAATCTCATGAATATATCATTTCTAAAGGGCAGGAAAGTTATTACTATTACACCAGTAGAATAGAATTATTAAATGTTTCTTTATTGAAAATAACAACGACTATAAATTATTCGCAACAGGATATAATTAATATTGAAAAAAATTATCTATCAACAATTGAAGAGCTCGGAAAAACATCAACAACCATTTCATTATTAAAAAACTTAGCTCACATACAGGCATTTTATTTAAACAAAACAAAAGAGGCTATTGATTTACTTAAAGAAACCATTGAAATTAAAAATGCAAGTCCATCAATTATTGCAGAATGCAAAATAGAATTAGCAGATATATTATTATTTACTGATGATGTGTGGGAAGCTACTTTACTTTACTCTCAAGTGGAAAAGGCGTTTAAAAACGAACCTATAGGATTTGAAGCAAAACTTAAAAATGCAAAACTGTATTATTATATTGGTGAATATGATTGGGCAAAAGCTCAGCTTGATGTTCTAAAAGCATCCACTTCTAAACTTATTTCAAATAATGCTATGGATTTATCATTGTTAATAAGTGACAATATAGATTATGATAGTTCAACTGTTCCTCTTTCAATGTATGCAAGGGCAGAATTACTATCTTTTCGAAATATGGACAATCAGGCTTTAATATTATTAGATTCTATTTCTTTTCTATTTCCCAACCATCCATTGGCAGATGAAATATTATTTAGAAAAGCACAAATTAAACTGAAGACGGGATTGTATTCCGATGCCGATACGCTATTAAAACAGATCATATCTAATTATCCTTATGATATTTTAGCTGATAAGGCTTTGTTCCAATTAGCAGGTTTGTATGAAACCCATTTTAAAAATAAAAACAAAGCTATGGAGTTTTATCAAAAACTAATCACTGACTATCCTGCAAGTTTATTTACTGTTGAAGCCAGAAAAAAGTATAGGTTATTAAGGGGAGATATCATAAACTAAATTTCAATGTCTTCATATTGATGTTTTAAGTTTATGGATATTTGCTTAAGTTTGTAAAAGAAATATTCCTTTTCGGTGAATACAATAAACAAAAATAAGACCCATTTAGAAAGTATTCTGAAAAAACTGCCTAATAATCCTGGGATTTATCAGTTTTTAGATGAAAGTAAGCGTATTATTTACATTGGAAAAGCAAAGAATCTTAGAAAAAGAGTGCTATCTTATTTTAAGAATGAAGGTAGTGTTAGTGCAAAGATAACCGTAATGGTTCGCAAAATTGTCGATATACAATTTATAATTGTTGATACTGAATATGATGCCCTCCTGCTTGAAAACACATTAATAAAAAAACATTTACCGCGTTATAATGTAATGCTAAAAGATGATAAGACCTATCCCTGGATTTGTATTAAGAATGAGCCTTTTCCAAGGATTTTTCCTACACGACATGTTATTCGCGATGGGTCTCTTTATTTTGGGCCTTATGCTTCTGTGAAAATGATGAATACTCTTCTTGATATGATTAAACAATTATATCAACTAAGAAATTGCAATCTCAACCTATCAGATTCATCTATTAAAAAAAACAAATATAAAGTTTGTCTCGAATATCATATAGGTAATTGCAAGGCTCCCTGTATTGAAAAACAAACAGCAGAAGATTACGCAAATACTATCACACAAATTAAAGAAATAATAAAAGGTAACATTGGTAGTGTAGCATCGCAACTAAAGTCAGTAATGAAAGAGTTTTCTGATAGTATGCAGTTCGAAAAAGCGCAATTGGTGAAAGAAAAGATAGAAACATTAAATAAATATCAGAGTAAATCAACTGTAGTAAGCTCAACAATTAATAATGTAGATGTCTTTTCAATTACAACCGATGAAGATGCAGGTTATGTAAACTTTTTAAAAGTAATACATGGTGCCATTGTGCAATCGCACACAATAGAATTAAAAAAGAAACTTGATGAAAGTCCTGAAGAATTGATGTCAATTGCTTTGGCTGATTTCAGACAAAGATTTAGCAGTGATGCAAAAGAAATTATTCTTCCGTTTGAAGTTGATATTGAAATTAAAGGAGCCAACATTACAGTTCCTCAAAGAGGAGACAAAAAACAACTACTAGATCTTTCTGAAAGAAATGCTAAGTTTTACAGGATGGATAAACAGAAACAAAAAGATCTGGTAGATCCTGAAAGACATGGTAAACGTATTCTAGCCCAAGCAATGCAAGATTTGCATCTGAAAGAACCACCTAATTATATTGAATGTTTTGATAATTCGAATATACAAGGAGCGTATCCTGTTTCGGCAATGGTGGTCTTTCGAAATGCAAAACCTGATAAAAGAGAATACCGTCATTTTAACATAAAAACAGTGGAAGGTCCCAACGATTTTGCTTCTATGGAAGAAGTTATATACAGACGATATAAACGGCTGCTGGATGAAGAAAAAGAACTTCCAAAATTAATAATAATTGATGGCGGTAAAGGACAATTGAGTTCGGCAATTGAAAGCCTCGAAAAACTTGATCTAAGAGGCAGAATAAGTATCATCGGTATTGCAAAGAAACTGGAGGAAATTTATTTCCCTGGCGATTCTATTCCAATTTATATTGACAAACGTTCCGAAACACTAAAACTTATTCAGCAAATGCGCGATGAAGCTCATCGTTTTGGAATTACACATCATCGGAAACGAAGAGAAAAAGGAACTATTAAAACAGAACTTTCGGAAATAGATGGTATTGGTCCAGCTACTTCAGAATTATTGTTAAAAAGTTTCAAATCAGTAAAAAATATCAAACAAGCAAATCTGAGTGAAATAGAAAAGATTGTAGGTAAGTCTAAGGCAGATATAGTGTTTGAGTATTTTCATCCGAAAATGCAATAAAAAATGATTGCGGTTGGTTAAAAAATGATTTGCGACCAAGCTTGATATATTGTTACTTCTGCTTAATTTTTAAAATCTTTTTTATTAAACAAAATAGTTAAAGGTTTTTCTTTAGAAACAAATGTATTTTATTTGCTGGTTGAAGCATTATTCTTTAATGGAATTGAGCTTTATGTCAAAGACAGTACCTTTTTTATCAAAGACTTGTCATTTTTTTTCAATGACATAATGTTTTATTTCAAAGACATGGCATTTTGCTTCTGAGACATTCTATTTTTTTGCAGTGACATGGTATTTTGCTTTTGAGACATCATGTTTTTTTTCAGAGACATGGCAATTTGTTTCTGGGACATCGTGTTTTTTTTCAGGGACATGGTATTTTACTTCAGAGACATGATGTTTTTTTTCAGAGACATATTGTTTTTTTTCAATGACATGATATTTTTCTTTCGTGACATGGTATTTTGTTTCCGTGACATCGTATTGCATTTCTTGGTAGAAGCGGAATTTAACAAAACAGAAGAATTCTTTTTTATTGAATTGCAATTCTATTTTATTGCTCTCAGAAAAAAAGAAAAAGTACTGAAGATTAATTTTTTGATGGATTGCAGATATTTATAAATTGTATCAGGAATTATCTTATTTTTAAGCCAAATGATTAACAATTGCTTTGAATATATTCAGAGGGGTTATTATTCTATTCTAAATCTAATTATTTTTATTCGTATTTCATATAAATAAAAAAGAACCCTTGTAACTTATAAGGTTGCAAGGGTTCTTTTTTTTCTCAGAGTACCCGAGGTGGGAATCGAACCCACACGAGTGTTACCTCATTGGTGTTTGAGACCAACGCGTCTACCAGTTCCGCCACCCGGGCATTTTTTTAAACTGGATTGCAAAGATATGTTTTTTTTTATGCTTTCAAAAATTTAATAAAAGATACCTTCATTTTTTTCGATTTATTTCTATAATAAATCGTTAGCCAGATTTGCCAGTTCTGAACGTTCTCCTTTTTCTAACCTAACGTGGGCATATAAAGGGTGATGTTTTATTTTGTCAATCAATAACGACAAACCGTTACTTTGTGCATCAAGATAGGGTGTGTCGATCTGATAAATGTCGCCGGTAAAAATGATCTTTGTGTTTTCGCCAGCTCTGGTAATAATCGTTTTGATTTCGTGTGGCGTGAGATTTTGAGCTTCATCAACAATAAAACAAATATTAGAAAGACTTCTTCCTCTGATATAAGCCAGAGGGGTAATAACAAGTTTTTCGTTTTCGAGAGATTCGGTAATAAATTTATGTTCATGGTCTTTTTCTCCATATTGGTTCTGAATCATCTTAAGATTATCATATAGCGGTTCCATAAATGGGGTGATTTTCGACTTTATATCACCAGGTAAAAAGCCTATATCTTTATTGCTGAGAGGAACAATAGGACGTGCAAGGTATATTTGCTTGAAATATCTTTTTTGTTCGAGACAACCTGCTAAAGCGAGCAATGTTTTCCCGGTGCCGGCAACTCCCTGAAGGGTAACTAATTTGGCTTCCATATTGCCGATTGCATGCAAAGCAAAAACCTGTTCGGCATTGCGTGGCATAATGCGGTATGCTGGCCGTTTTTCAATCTTTTCAACTCTTTGTAATACCTGATTATAATAAGCCAATACAGAAGTACTGTTATGTTTGAGAATAAAATAGTGATTGGGTTTTGGGTCTAAAATACCAATATCCTCTGCTTTACAAAATCCATCTTTATAAATTGCATCTATAACAAGTGGATCAATATTATCAAGGGTGCTTTTGCCGGTGTATAAGAATTCGACGTCTTTAATTTTACCTGTTTCAAAATCTTCTGCGGTGAGGTTAAGAGATTTTGCTTTTATTCGCAGGTTTATATCTTTGGTAACGAGTATTACTTTACGATCAGGGTTTTCTTTGCTTATTGTTAATGCAGCATTCAATATTCGATGATCTGGTTTTCTGTCGTCAAATACTTTTCTGGCATCTAAGCCATCTGCATATTCGTTCATAATGACTTTAAATCTGCCAGCACCTTTTTCTTCGAGCGGTAACCAGTCGCTTAAAATGTGATTGGTAGATAAACGATCTAATATTCGTATAAACTCCCTGGCTTCAAAATTAATAGTATCGCTGCCTTTCTTATAATTATCAAGCTCTTCTAAGACTGTTATTGGAATTGCCACATCATTGTCTTCAAAGCTGTTAATAGAGTTATGGTTATATAAAATAACCGAAGTATCTAACACAAATATTTTTTTGTCTTTGCTTTTTACTTTTGCCATATCTTTATTTGTTTTTCTTTCAAACAAATTTAAACTAAATTTGGCTTATATTTATCACCTCATAGAATTTTTTAAGATATTTTTTAATGAAGCTGCTCAAACTTCTTGCTATTTTAATAGGTGTTTTTTCTATATCGGTTTATTTCAGAACACCTTATGTTGAAAAAGAAGTGAGTCCTTATAATGAAACGAGTATAACTATTCTTACTGTTTTAGAAAATTGGAAAACGCAAGGTGTTTCAAAATATTACTTTGCTCCTGTTCAAACCTGGCAAAACGAAGGAGATAAATATAATGCAAATTATAAAAGATTAGAAGATAAAAAAGGAAACAACTATTATGTATCTTATCCTCCTTTTGCATTTTTGTTTTCCTATGCAATTATTTCCATTATTGATATTGAACCTGGTCAGGTTTTTATTCAAATATTAAATATAATACTGCATTTCATTAGTGCTTTTTTTATATATCTTATTATTTGTAAATATTGTAAAAGTGATTATTTAAAAATTTATCCTCCCGCGATTGTTGGTTTTATTTCTTACACTTTTATTCCTGTTTTATTGTTTATTCATACTTTCGATTTCTTTTCTGAAATGATGGGACAGGTATTTTTTATTATTGGCATATATTTATATCAACTAATAGAAGAAACAAAAGAAAAAACCAATAAGAAACTACTGTTTTTATTTGGGTTCAATCTTTTTATTTTAATATATACTGAATGGATAGGCGTATTTTTTGCTTTTACTTTGCTACTAATATCGCTAATAAAGTTCAGAAAAGAAATTTTTTACCGAAAGCTTTTTAAGACGGTCCTTTTATTTTCTTTTTTGGCAATATCTTTATTAGTATTTCAATATTCTTATATAAATGGCTTTGCAAATCTTACCAGAAGTCTCTCTTTACGTTTTCTTGAACGAAGCGGTTTTTTTGGAGAGCATTATAGCGATTTAGGAATAAGTTATACAAACTTCGATTCATATAAGTTACTTTTTAAGCAGGTTCATCAAACTTTAATTGGATTTGGGTATGTTGCACTGATACTATTAGCATGGTGGCTTTTTAAAAATAAGTTTCGTTTAAGACAGATGTTTATAAGAAATTTGTTGGTTATTATAATTGTTTTACCAATAATTATAGAATTTTTTGTTTTCTTCAACGCTACTCTTATTCATTATATTTGTTGGGCAAAATTTGGAATCCCCATGTCAATTGGCATTGCTTTGTTGATTGATAATTTTTCAAAAAAGTCAATTGTGTTATATAAAATTAATCTATTGACCCTAACAATGGTAGCTGTTTTGTTTTTTTCTATTGCAGCATTTAAAACACATGCAAAAGAAATTACTCATAAAAACGATCATTTAAGAGATATTAGTTTAATAATAGAAGCCTGTTCAAAAGATGATGAATCAATTTTTGTAAGTTTACCAAAGGAAATAAGACGATTCAATACTTATTTTAGTTATATGTCCAAGAGAAACATTATGAATGTAGAAAGTTTAGAAGTAGCTAATAAAATTTTAAAAGAAAAACAGAAAGTAAAAGGAGTTTTTTATACTTTTGAGCCCCATAGCAATCAATATTCAATCAAACACATCAATTTGATTTCAGACACTACAAAATGAGTATAAAAAAACACATACCCAATTCAATTACCTGTTTAAACTTACTATTTGGATGTTTTTCTATTGTTTATGCACTTAAAGGGAATCTTATTTTTGCATCATACTTTATAGCTATTGCCGCTGTATTTGATTTTATTGATGGTTTTGCTGCAAGGGTATTAAAGGCGTATTCTGCTATTGGAAAAGAATTAGATTCATTAGCAGACGTGGTTTCCTTTGGAGTTGCTCCCGGAATAATTGTTTTTCAATTGCTTCAGTTAAGTGATAATTTGCCAGTATTCATCATATTTGGCAAAACAAATTTAGTACCTTTTGTTGCTTTTCTTATTCCTGTTTTTTCTGCTTTACGCTTAGCAAAGTTCAATATAGATACACGTCAGACAGAGTCATTTATTGGATTACCAGTTCCTGCAAATGCTTTGTTTTTTGCAGCATTTCCTTTAATAATAAAACAATTCGCAGAAATGTGTTCTTGTATGCATGCCTATGTGGATTTCTTCACCAATGCATATCTCTACTTTGTTTTAATTGTTGTATTTTCTTTTTTATTGGTGTCAAATATTCCTTTATTCTCGCTTAAAGTTAAAAACTTAAAAATAAAAGAAAACATTTATCGCTATTTATTATTAGTTTTCTCTATAGTATTGTTTATTATGTTTAAATATATAGCAATCCCAATTATTATAATCTTATATATTGTTTTATCACTTATACAAAATATTAAAAAATGAAATTCAGAGCCGAAATTGACATCATGCCTTTAAAAAATCTGCTTGATCCACAAGGTAAAGCCGTTACATCAAGTATGAAAAACCTTGGATTATCAGAAATATCTAATGTTAGAATAGGCAAACATATTAGTTTAGAAATAGAAGCAAACAACAAACAAATTGCTGCTGAAAATGTTGAGAAAGCATGCAAACAACTTCTTGCCAACCAGATTATGGAAAGCTATGAATTTGAAATTGTAGATTTATAAAAGGATGGTTCTAAAAATTAAATTTCTCCCGCAGATTTTGCTAATTTCCGCAGAATAAAAAACACAACATATTGAAAATCAATTTGCGA
>DYDE01000031.1:0-3959 GCA_020718065.1 Marinifilum sp.
CTGTGGCTAATATTACCCAGATACCTCGAGGCTCTGCCTCGGGGTTATTCATTTTTTTTGAATATCTAATCTTTTTTTTTATTTATCATTATCAATAACAATTAACCTAATATCCCGACAATAGTTTTTATGTTGTTTTTACGGTTAAACTCAATCTTCTTTTCAAATTCAGCCTTTACTTTAGGATATAAATTATCAAACTCATAGATGAGATTATTATTCCATTTTTCAATTTCAGTATTTGCTTCATTTCCGTTTGCAACTAGAGAACCAATACTTAGAGATTTATTTAAAAAAAACAGCTCCTGAACATTCTGTGCACTTTCAAAAATTACTTTTATGGTTTTTTTATTATCAGCAGATACGATGATCTCAGCATTACAATTATGTCCATGAAAATTTTCTGGCCTGTATCTTAAAATATTAGTATCACCATCGAATTGAATCAGGTATTTATAAAGTTTTATCATTACCTTTTGTGTTTTGCCATTTTTATTTAAATCCTGCATTCTATTCGAACCATTATCAACAACTTCAGCACTTGATAAATGAAATTTAAATTTTTCTATAGTAAACAATTCAATTACCTCTTTTTTTATTTGTCTATGGTCTTTTTTTAATTTTAAACCTAGTTCTATTTGAATGCCTATAGCTCTTATCATGCTAAACAAATAATTCTGAATAGAAGATTGACAATGATTTCCGCCAAAAAGAATTGTTTTCATATGATTATTTTTTAATTATTATATAGCATGAAATGCCCATCAAATAGCTTTTTCAAATTGTATGCTATTAATTGTGGGCATTTCATCTATTTGTTTTTTATTTATATCATTTCAGAATATTAATTATTTTAGAAAGAAAGATGTAAACCAATTAAATACAATGCACCAATATCATCAGCAAAAGCAAATTCCTTTTTATTGTCTCCTAAAACATTACGTAAGTTGATGTAAACTGAATTTTCTTTCCAGAATTTATATGATATTTTAGCATTTACAATATATTTCGTATCAATATGGGTTGTTCCTGGTTCATTAAAAGGAGACCTATAACGACTATAAGTTTGACCTCCATAAGTATAAAGATCACCATATACAATAATTTTCTTAAATGGTTGGTAGGTTACTCCCAAACCTCCGTAATAGGTGGGTGTCCATGAGTTTTCTTTGTTTATGGTGCTATCTGGTTTGGTATCTGGTTTAGGTGCGTAATTACTCAAATCGGAGCGCTGAACAGTCCCAAATAACTTTAAAAGCAGATTGTTGCTAACTGATACATTAATGCTGCCAGTAAAACCAATTTGTTTAGATTCGATATCAATGTTTTTGTAAACCAATGAATCATGTATTGTAACATGAATCGTTCTGGTAAGATGATTTATACTATCCATTTTCGAAAATTTTGTTTTATTACCAAATAATGCATCAAAATCTTTGGTAATTGAATAGAAAAATTCAAAATCAGTCTGGATATTTTTAGTTATTTTATTCCTGATGCCCAATTCAAACATATTTTGATTGGCTAATTTTAAATCTTTGTTACCTACATAATATTGATAATAATTGTCTGCCTGAACCCTATAAGGAACATACACATTAGGAGCAACTTGTACATTTTGTACGCCAACAACACCTTGATTACCCAAAGGATTTTGAAAATCAGCATAAGAATTGCCTATAAATGCACTTCTGTTTGCTTTAGAAAATACGGCTCTAACAATATGATCATCAGAAATTTTATAAGAAGAAACAAACTGATAAGAATAATAATAATCATCAGGTACATTGTATTTATCTGCTCTCACTGCAGCAATAAACCTCAACTTATCAAATAAAAGGTAATCAACTCTTAAATTGAGAGCCAAAGAATTAATTTCTTTTTTCCCATTCAATAAACCTTGACGTGATGGATCTTCTACCTGAAGTTCTTTAACTCTTTTGCTGTCATCATAATAACAAGATTGGTAGCTAAAGCCGGGGCGAATAGTTAAATCTTTATAATTGTATTCATAGTCGAGATTTGCATTTAAAGTGCTCAGATCATAACCAATAATTGGCTTGTATTCGCCAACACATAAATCTTGTTTACCAAACAAGTATGAAACCTGAGTATTGAAACCATAAACTTTTCCTTTAAAATCTAAATAATTTGTATTTGTTGTACGAGTTGATGTTGGAGTAGCAAGTGTTTCAAAAAATATCAATTGAGCCTTAGAATTTTGGGTTCCACCAGCTAAATTAAAGTTAACTTTTTCATTCAAATCATAATTTAAAAGAAGATTTGCACCATATTTATCTTTTGCCATATCATTATTAGGAAAAGCAGAGCCATCTCTATAATAATTATAACCAAATACACTTACTACTGATGTATCAGGTTCATATTTACCGGTTTTAAAACAATAGAAAGTGTTTTGAAATCTGTCTCTGTAATCGTAATTCCCAGAAACTTTAATCCCAAACTTATTAAACCTTTTGCTGATTAATAAGTCAGCTGTTTTGGTATTGTTTGTTCCACCCAATAAATTGGCATTTACTTTCAATTTATTATTATCAGGATTTTTTGTTATAATATTAATTACACCCGATACCGCATTAGCTCCATAAAGTGCACTTGAAGGTCCTCTGATAATATCAATTCTTTCGATATCGACTAATGATACAGGTAGAGATTCCCAAAATGTACCACCATTGATATAATTATATACAATTCTACCATCAATCATTACCAATGTAAGGGTATTTGTGGCAAAGTAAGAAAAATTATCAGGAGGTATATTGTCATTACCTCTGATATGAATATCATAGTTTCCATTACTTTCTTGTCTTACAATCATTCCTGGAACCAGTCTGAAAAGTTCCTCTATACAGGTTGCACCAGACAACTCAATTTCTTCTTTAGAAATAACTGTAGTTGATAAAGGAGAGTCAAAGACAGTTTCTTGTTTTTTGGAAGCTGTAGTTACATTTTTATTTAAAATCATTTTTAAAAGCTCGTCTGCCGAAACACCAACAATTTCGGATAGCTTCAAAAGATCTTCGAAAGGCAGTGCCAAAAGGTCATCGTAAGATAACTTGAGCACATCTTCTTTCGTCATCTCAGAAATAGGTTTACTGATATTTTGAGCATTTGATGTGTAAGGTTTAAAAACCGAAAGTAGGAACACCATACACAATGCAATGCAATAAGTATTTAATGTTTTCATATTTAATTTCTATTTTTTATAGGTTTAAAAAGATAATAGTATATTATTTTGTAGAAATATTTTTATTCAACTTTAATACCGAGTGACAATAGGTTTGCAGTAACCTTTAATCCTTGCTTTTCAATATTCGATTTTGATATTTCGTACGAAAGTTTTTGGTTTGCAATAAAAAAGTTAATACAAGAGCCGCTTTTAATGCTTCCCGGATTATCAGTAACTATTAATGTGCTTTTACCCTTTACTTTTGTAAGCAAACTTGATAAATTTGCACTTTTGTTAGAAGGTAGAAAGAAAATATTGCAATTTTCAGCTCCGTCTAATGTGCTTTGTTTTTTAATAATAATAGTTTGATTGCCAACTTTCTTTTTTTGAGCAATGATGTTGAGTTCATCAATTATTGGACTACTACCAAGAACTCCGATTACAAAATCTCCAGAACTATTAGGCCACTCTATACCTTTGGCATAATTGTATAGAAACAAGGCTTTAAACTTTTCGTCTTGCGCCAGTGCGAAATTTGCTTTTAATAAAATTAAAAACAATATTAGTAAAAATGGTTTTTTCATATTCTCAATTGTATTAAGGTTTTAAATGATTAAAATTTCTTAAACATTAATTATTTGATTGTTAATAGAATTATTATTTGTAATTTCAGAACTATTCTCCCATTGTATAGGTTCCAAATTTGTTATATCATCACTACCACCGAGATTCTTAGGAAGTATGTAGTCTATATGCCAACCAAAATAAA
>DYDE01000031.1:3977-30959 GCA_020718065.1 Marinifilum sp.
TTTCGTAGCTTTTACCATACATATTTTTTGTAATCCAAGAACCGAATTTGTCTTTTCTAAACAAATCTGCATCATAGCCTGGGACTATATTGGCTTTTTCCCACACAAGATTTATTGTCTCTCTGCTAAATGAAACGCTAATGTTTTCGTTGTTTTTCATTTTTAGATTTAATTTTAATTTAAAAAGTAACTTCAATTATAAATGCATTTATAAAATGAGATACAAAGTAATAAAATAAATATATAAAAATCAATGTGTAAAACACCCTTTTTTACAAGAAAAACACCCCCCCTCTTTACAAGAAAAACACCCCCCTCAAAGGGGGGTGTTTTTCCCATACCATTGTCTAATATTTAATATTGGTAAGCTTTTATCTGAGATTTATTTTTTATTACTAATAAAAACAAACATTTAAGACAATAATTAGCTATCTATTCCCTATTAAAAGAAGTGTTAATGTTTGAGTTTTAATTAAGGGCTGTTGCAAAAAATGCAAAAGTCAATAATGGCAAAATATGAGTTATATTAAGGTATTGATGGTTTTTTACAAGAAAAACACCCCCCTCTTTACAAGAAAAACACCCCCTTCTCTCAAGAAAAACACCCCCCTCTTTACAAGAAAAACACCCTTTTTTACAGTGATTAAAAGAGTTTAAATTACTAGTATTTAAATAGATAACTTAAAAAATATTTTTTTTGTTTATTCAGGTAGTTGCAAAAACCAAACAAAATGATATACATTTACACCATAATTTAAAAATAATGTATTATTAATTAAATCTTATGTATTATGCCTACAAAAATTGAATTAACAGGTTATGAATTTTCTGACATAGAAAAAATATTTGTAAAAAAATCTCTTTTCTACAAAGAACCTGAGCCAACAAAAACTTATGCACATGGCGAACCAGCTACCGTGAATGCTGCAAAAACTTTTATCAGTAATTACTGGGATGAAATAAAAGGCATGCCTGATGCTAAAAGTCAAAATATAGCATTTACTTTTGGTAGAGAAACTTTATTATCTATTTTAGCTCAAGAAGAATGTGCTGGAATTAAGTTCTATTTTGGAAAAAGAATTGAATCGCAACGTCCAGTGGATTTTGTAGGTAAATGGGAAGGAAAAACGCTTGTAGCTATTGGCGTAAAAAATGATGCAGGTGAAACTGAAATAGGAGCAAATATAGATTATTTGGCAAGAGGCATAAGTGATGGAACTGATGCAGTTAAAACAAATGGAGATGACACACAACCAGGGATGATTTGCGAAGCAGTACCTCCTTTTACTATGGATAATATTCCAAAACCTTAATACAAAGTTCAATTAGATATTAAATATGAATAATTTTTATGCAATCTGGTTGAGTTTTAGAGAAAGTTTGCCAGGTTGCATATAAAAACAATAACATTCAAAACCAAGAATTACACCAATGCTGAATAATAAATAATGTTCAATGGATCAATTAAGAACAATTTACCTATGCATTTTAATATTTTTTATAGCAATAAGCTTAGTTTTGAGTCTTTTTAGTTATAAAAATGAAAAAAGTCTTAAAGTTTTTCCAATTTTGCTTTCTGTTGCTTTGATAGCTGAATTGCTTACACTTTTATTTTATAAATTTAATATAGATTATAATATTATCTACCATATATATATTCCCCTTGAATATTGTTTATTGGCTTATTATTTCTATTTAAATATTAATTTGAATAAACTCAAAAAGATAATTCTTTATTCCATACCTTTTTATTTAATCATAAGTATAATTTTTTCTTTAAAAATTGTTAATATTCAAAAGTATCCAAATTTCCAAACCAATATTGAAGGATTATTATTAATTGCCTGGGCAACCATTGCAATTTTCAATATAGAAGTAAGATCAAACCTTAGTATCGTTCGTTTGCCAATTTTTTGGATATGTGTGGCTGTATTAGTATATAATTGTGGAATTTTTTCATATATCGGTGTTTATAATTATATTTGCGAATCCAGACCTGGTTTAACCAATGGATTAAAATTTTATGTATTAAACCTGCTTAATTATATTTTATACACCTTACTTTCTATTGCATTTATATGTTCGCAAAAGATGAAGAAATATTCATAACCATTATTGCAAGTACTGCATTAATGGTCTTTTTGGTTGCAGTTATTGTATTTGCGGTAATAAGATACCAAAACAAGCTAAAAAGACACTTACAGGAAATCAGCGACCTTAAAATTGCTTTCCACAAAGAAGTATTAAACGCTCAATTTGAAAAAGAAGAACAGACATTGCACAGGGTATCGCAGGAAATTCACGACAACATTGGACAAATATTATCACTGGTTAAGTTAAATCTAAATACTATGGATGTGTCAACTTGCACTACCGTGCTTCAGGATAAGGTTGTATTTACAAAGGATATGGTGGGCAAAGCTATCAATGACCTCAGACAACTTTCCAAGTCGCTCAACAATACATATCTGAAACAACAATACCTTTCTGAATCAATAAAAATAGAATTAGATATAATCAATAAAATAGGACTTTATATTACATCAATTACCACCAATGGAGAAGAAATATTATTCGATCCACAAAAACAACTGATAATTTTTCGAATGGTGCAAGAAACCATAAATAATATTATTAAACATGCACAAGCAAAAAAAATAACAGTAAACTTAAATTATCAATCTGAGTCTTTATATATGAGCATTGCTGATGATGGAATTGGTATTAGCGAATTTGTTTCATCGCCACAAGCATCTCCCAAAAAAGGAACGGGAATGGGCAATTTATATTATAGAACAGAACTTATAGGAGCAACTTTAAACATTAAAAGTGAAAAGAACAAAGGCACTAATCTTGAATTTATTGTACCATATATACAAAAATAATCATGGCAAAAGAAAAAACAAAAGTAGTTTTGGTTGACGATCATACCTTATTTAGAAAAGGAATGACAGAATTGATTAATAATTTTGATAATTACACGGTGGTTTGGGAAGCATCTAATGGTAAAGAATTTATTAAAAGCATTAGTATTTGCCCTACCCCAGAAATTGTTTTACTTGATGTTGCCATGCCCGAAATGGATGGGTTTGAAACTGCAGCATGGATCAAGTTGAAATACCCTAATATCAAAATTTTAATTCTTTCTATGTTAGACAGCGAAGAAACCATCATAAAAATGCTGAAAATAAAAGTTAATGGTTACATATTAAAAGACATAGAACCCAATGAACTTAAAATCGCACTTGACGACACTATGCAAAAAGGATTTTATTATACCGATTTGGTAAGTGGAACAATGGCAAAAAGCATTAATGTTGAATTGATTCCAGACACCTCTATTAGTTTGAGTGACCGAGAAATAGAATTTATTAGACTTTGCTGTACAGATTACACCTATAAAGAAATTTCCGATTTGTTGCGTGTGAGTTTGAGGACTGTTGATGGTTATAGAGAATCTGTATTTACAAAACTGAAAATTAAAAGCAGAATAAGTTTGTTGCTATATGCTATGAAAAATAATTACTTCAAGTTATAATATCTCTAAAACATATTTTATTTATACAAACGAAAAGGCTAAAACAGTAGGTTTTAGCCTTTTCGTTTGTATATTAATTATTCCAAAATTACTTTATAGAGGAAATCTTTTATTTTTTTCCTGTTTTTCCTCCGCCTTTATTTGTTTTTGAACCATTACCCTTATTTGAACTCTTTTTATTGTTTGAGTTAGGTGTATTATTCTTATTTACATTTTTATTGTTGTCTTGCTTTGGTGCATTATTTTTCTTAACATTGTTGTTATTCTTGTTATTTGATGGATTATTTTTTGTGTTTTTATTGTTTTTAGGAGGTTGATTGTTGTTTTTGCTGTTATATGTTTTATAAGGATGGTTTTCTTTATATTTAATATGAGCAGGCTTATATTTATTTACTATAACAACTGATGTTTTACGATATGGTTGGTAATAATTGTGGGCAACATATACCCTATGAATATATACAGGGTGATAACCATAATGGTAATGATGACAATGATTGTGATGTATGTACCAAGGAGCAGGTTTCCAAGGTTGAAACCATGGTGGATAATAATGATACTTCCAGGGAGATACCCACACAACATAAGTGGGAGCATAAATGTATTTTACACAAGGCCACATCCAAACATTCACAATTACAACTTTTAGTTCACCAATACCCGGAGCCGGGCCATTGGCATCGGTTTTCCCTTCACTCACATCAAATGGTTCAACAATGGTGCTATCACCATATAGTTCTTCATCGCCAATAATTTGTAACATAGCAGACTCGTTGTCATTTTTCTCGATTTCAATTACAGCAACATCTTGTTCTTCGCTATCATTTACTGGTACTTGTAGAACAATTGCATGTACTTTGCCATCAGTTTTGTCTATTACCTTCACATAATCAATGTTTCCATCGCTATTAAGGTCCAAATTGTTAACATAGTTGCTTTCAGTATTAAGCTTTTGCTCAAAATCTTCCAGACTCTTTGCGTTTTTAAACATTTCCAGCGCGCCCTGTAGGCTAAAATCGTCACCGGGCAAACCAGTACTATCGTTATCGCTCATATTGTCTTTTTGTTGAGCAACTAATATGTTTGTTATCATCAGAAAACAAACAACAGCAATTAATTTTAAGGTTTTCATCTGAATATTATTTAAGGTTTTATAATTCTTATTACTTACAATAATTACACCGAAATATAATTTTACCCTTATAATTTTTTATAAAGATATAACATTTAAAATTAAAATTTCCGATTTTCAGATGTTTTAATTAATCTAAAAACTAATTCTTGTAAAAATCTTAAGTTTTTTATTATCTCTTTAAAACGTGTTTACAAATTGAAAATACACTTTCATATAATAAAACTACTGGTTAATAAATTTAGACATTTTTGTGTTAAAATTTTTTATTGATTTGTATGTTGAATTTAATTCATTACTATACTATTAATATGTTTTTTTAAAAAATTTGTATTTTATTAACAAACAAGTAAAAATACTTGTTTTGCAAAAATATGTTTTTATATTTGCCACGTTTTTTTACTACTTATTATTATAAATGTAAATTATAGAATAAAAAAATTACCGTTAAATTAAAAAAACGACCGTTAATAAATTTTATAAAATCGTATTATATATTTAAATATTTTAGCAAACTCAAATATATTAACCAAAAAATAAAAAATTATGAAAAAAAATGTTTTAAGATTAACCTTATTAATTATTATTTATTTGATAATTGGCAACAAAAATGCAGGTGCACAGTGGACTGGGATGACACCTGTTATTTTTAACAATACTGAATATAAAAAGGTAGGTATAAATACGGGAGACCCCAATGCAGTTCTTCAGATAAATTCTTATACAGCTAAGAATATTTTTTATCCATCAAATATTAAACTTGTAACTGGTGAAGGCAATGATCCAAATGTTTTTGAAATTTTAGGTGCATTGGATGGGACATTCAATTTTTTTGTATTTCATAATAAGATTCTAAGTATGGATGTGACAAAATCTACTTTTTCAAATAATCTTCAAATTGATGGAAATGTTGGAATAGGAACTTCTACTCCTAATTCTAAACTTAATGTCCATAACGGTAGCTTTTCAATTACAACAAATGCAACAGGGAATACTATTAACGATGGATTAGTAGTTGATATGTTAGATAATACATGGTCTAGATTGTGGAATAAAGAACAAGATGGAGTTATAGGATTTAGAGCTAGTAATTTTGTTTTTTATAATTATGATGAAGGGATGATGGGTGCTGTTCCTATGATGAATATAAATGAATCTGAAATTAATATTTATAGAAATACTTCAATAGGAACAAATACAAGTGCAAGAAATTTGAACATTTATGGCAATGTTGGCATAGGAAACAGCGAACCCGTTGAAAAATTAGAAGTAAGTGGAAATATTAGCACAAATGGTGTTTATATGTTTAATAGACAACAAGTATTTTCTACCCAAGGAACTGGTTGTGTTTTTATTGGAATTAATGCAGGAAGCGTAAATACAAGTATCCATAATACATTTGTAGGGCAGGCTTCTGGGCGCAAAAACACCACAGGTAATTTTAATGCATTTTTTGGATCTTCAACAGGTATAGAAGTAACCACAGGAAGTAATAATACTTTTATTGGTACAGGAGCAGGGCAAGTCATTACAACTGGGCATTCTAATACATATATTGGAAAATTTGCTGGTGCAAACAATGGTTGTTCTGAAATATATAATTCAATTGCGATAGGTGCTAATGCAAAAGTCAGCAATTCAAACTCCATGCAATTTGGGAATAATGGTGTAACTGAATTTACTTTTGGTAATAATGCGATGAAGATATTAAATGGTAGCGTTATTATAGGGACTGGTATTAAAATGTGGAATGATGGCAAAATATGGGCAAGTACTGAAATAAGAGTTCAGCTAAATCAACCAAGTGAATGGGGTGACTTTGTTTTTGATGCAAACTATAATTTAAAACCTTTAAGCGAAGTAGAAGCATACATCAATGCTAATAAACATTTAGAAGGAGTGCCTTCTGCAACAGAAATTGAAACAAATGGAATAAATCTTGGTGAAATGACCAATACACTAACTCAAAAAGTGGAAGAACTTACTTTGTATATTATTGAGCAAAATAAGAATATTGAAACTCAGAAAAAATTATCAGAAGTTCAAAATAAAATGATTGAGGCGTTGCAAAAAGAGGTTAAGGAGTTAAAGAAAAAATAATAATAGAAAATAATAATGGTTAAATCCATTTTATAATTTTCTATTTAACTTAAAAGTATATAAAAATGAAAGCAATAAAAATATTATTTATAATAGTGTTTGTATTTATTGTACAAACACTTTGTGCCCAAACAGAAACAACCAGTATTGTTTATGGTTATGATGCTGCTGGAAACAGAATAAGTCGTTCGTTAACTATCTCCAAAGTAGATGATGCAGATTCGCTTAAAACCGAAATTACCAACAATGGAGTTAATCCTGAAGAGATTACCAACAATGCAGCTCAACAATTGAGCGAAACCATGGGAAATAAACAAATAACTATATTTCCCAATCCTACCGATGGGATATTGCAGGTAAATATTACAAATCTGGAAACCAAAGACAAAGGAGAAATAAAACTCTTTGGGGTAAATGGTGCAGAACTAATGAAGGTTAAAACTCTACAGGAAAGCAATACCATAAATATTTCTAACAAACCAAACGGAATATATATGATGAAAGTGATGTTGAATGAGAAGGAAACTGTTTGGAAAATAGTTAAAAATTAACTTATAATTTAAAAAAAATGGAAACAAAAATAAATAAAACATATATTTTATCCTTTTTGTTCTCTTTATTACTGTTGTATTGCGGAATATACCAGGGGAGAGCACAGGAACCTTATATCTATGGGAAAAGAATTGTATTAGAACAAAACAATAACTATTTTGAGGGTACATACATTGCACGCGACATGGTTAGTATGCGAGAAGGGTTTAAATGCACCTCTTTTCAATCATTTTTTAGGGCAACATTAGATGAATTTTTGATTGTACAAAAAGATGATTATGAATTTCCATTTACTAATGGAGATATAACTATTAATACAGGTCCAGAAACTCCAATCGGAAAACTTGATGGAAGCGCAGGGGTTGGTGCGGATGGTTCTGCCAATTATACAATTCCAATTATAACCCCCACAGGTATTGGGGGTTTGCAACCCAATTTATCTATATCATATAACAGCAATGGTGGTAATGGACTCTTAGGTTTAGGGTGGAATTTAAATGGATTATCTGTAATTACAAGAGTTGCACAGACTCCCTTTATGGATGGAGTTAAAGGAGCTGTTATGATGAATTCTAGTGATAGAGCCGCTATTGATGGGGTTCGTATAGTTGAACCAACCAATTATTGGGAAATTACTAATTCATATCGTACAATGTTAAATCCTTACTCAGTAATATCTTATCAAGGAACAAGTGGTTTTTCAGTATTATCTCCTGAAGGTACTACATCTTATTATGGAGCAACCGAAAATTCGCAAATAAGGCCAACCAATGATCAAAATGCAGTTCTCGCATGGTATGTTTCCCGAGTGCAGGATAAAAATGGAAATTTTATTTTGTTTAATTATAGAAATTACAATAATGAACTTGTAATAGATAATATTGAATATACCGGCAATGTTAATATACCTAATTTTAATACATATAATAAAATACAGTTTTATTATGAAAAAAAACGAGAGAACGTATTTAGCTATGTTGCTGGAGGTGAGATAAGCCAAAATCTACTTTTAACTAAAATTAAAATATTTAACAATAATAATCTCAAAGGTGAATATCAGTTCACTTATTCCTTTGATATGAATTTATATGTTTCTAAATTAAAAGAAGTAAAATTTAAAATAAATAATATTGCTGAAATAAATTCCACAAAAATAGTTTGGGATCCAAGAACTGTTTCGCAAGGTGAAAGTCTGGTAATGGGGGATTTTATGGCAGGAGAAGGAGCAAATAAAATCTGTAAATATAGTTATGGAGATTTTAATGGAGATGGAAAATCTGAAATTTTTAAATTGATAGGGCATAAAGAAACTATTAATGAACAAGACTTTTTTTATACTGAAAGATGGAAAATATTTGCTTATGAAACGACCAATATGTTATGTGATTTTGTTTTAAAATATGATGGTAGTTTAAACGGATATTATATTCCCATGGCAAATGCATTTTATAGTAGCGATCTGAGTTCTGCCGATTTTAATGACGATGGGAAGCAAGATATTATTATCAATGTTGTTAGTGATCCTGGTACTGTGTATATGGAGAATCTAACTAAAATTTATGGTTTTAATGATGGAAGTCTTTTTTCAATAAGAGATTTCCCGTCAAGTAGTTATAATATGGATGTTACTGAAGTTTATAATGATAGTTGGGCAAAAAACTATACAGATATTAATGGAGATGGAAAAGCAGATTTCTTTAAAATATATAAACGTATTGATAATGGTCATTTTGCAAAAAAAACTGTTAGTGTTTCCACTAATACATCAACATATAATACATTAAGTTTTCCTGATGAAACAGTACCTGATGATATTAAAATTGGAGATGTTAATGGTAATGGTGTAGCAGACTTTCTGTTTTATTATAACAATATACCAGGTATGGGAAATTGGTGTGTTATTTGGGAAATTCATAAGGTGAATAATGGTGGATTAATAGTAGATAGATTTGTTAGTATATATTCAGGTAATTGGAGTTTAGGACCTACATCAAATGCTTTTTTTGCCGATTTTAATGGTGATGGGAAATCTGATTATTTGTATCCAGCAACTCAAAATAATAATTTAACTTTTTCAAAGGGATATTCTCAAAATATCTATAATTTTGAAACAATTGTAACGGTACCAAGTTTAACAAAAAACAATTACGACAAAACTATTGATATGAACGGAGATGGTTATAGCGAGATTGTTCAAGTTATTTCAAATAACACCATTAGAATAAATAGTTTGAAAAACTCTCTACCATATATCAGATTTATTGATCTTCAATCTTTGTATGGCATATATCCAAGTTCCATTAGATATGAGGATTTTAATGGTGATGGTATTAAAGATATTTTTGCTATTCAATCAGAGGGTCTCTTCATTAATTATCCTATTGTTTTTATTTCTAATTATATAGGAGAAGCAAATAAATATGTAGAAAGTGTATATGATGGATACAAAAACCGCTCGCAATTTAATATGCAACTTCTAACAAAAGGATTTCCTTTTTATATTAAATATACTACTTCTGATGATAATGAAATAATTAACGTACAGCCACCGATGTCTACTGTGAGTAAATTAACTATTTCTGATAAAAATGATACAACTATTTCCGAAGACGAATATACTTACGAAGGTTTAAAATACAGATTAAGTGAATGTGGGTTATTGGGTTTTATTAAAATAAACAAAGAGGATAAGCTTAATAATATTAAGACAGTAAACACAAATGGTATTCAAGCTGAAAATAATAAGTTAAAACGCTTTTTACCATTAAATACTAGTATTCAGTCTTTAATTAATGGTCATTACGAAGGAATAAAAAGCATTGATAATATTTATAATGAAAGAATATTCGATTTTTACCCTAATCAACCATTGTCTTATACTACCCTGGCTCCTTATGTGGAAAAATCAACAGTGAATGATATGGTAAACAATGTTATTACTGTTACTGAATATCATCCTGAAGTAACATTTAGTGACCCATTATTTCCTTATGGCTGTAGAACAGATATACAAACAATCAATGTTTATGATGAAAATATTAATAATACTCCTGTAAGCACAACCACAAAATATACAGGATATGCCTGGACTCATTACTGTTATGAGTTAAAGCTAAGACCAGATGTTAGTAAAACCATAGTTACTAAAGGTAATTTATCTAATACCCGCTATGTTAAAAATACTTATAATACCTATGATACTCCTTTAACACAAGTTATAGACCCTGACAAACTTGATAAAAAGATTACAACCACTTATTCAGATTATGATTTATTTGGAAATTGTCGTCAAACAACGGTTACTACTGCTGCAAATGATTTTGAACCTCGTATAACAAAGGTTGAATACGAATCAACAGGTAGATTTATTAACAAATCTACCAATCCAATGAACCAAATTACTACAACTACTTATAATGCTATGGGGCAAGTGCTAAGTAGTACTGATTTTAATAATCATATTACCACATATGAATATGATGCACTTGACAGACCTAAAAAGACAATATATCCTGATGGTAATTATAAAGAACAAACTACTTCCTGGGTTTTAAATAACAATGATTACTTATATAAAACCCAATTAAATTCTTCAAATGAACCAACAGGTATATCATATTACGATTGCCTTGGGCGTGTTTGCCGCAACGAAACTACAAATATGGAATTCCAAACGGTGTTATCTGATGTAAAATATAACCCAAAAGGACAGGTAGAAAAAAAATCATTACCATATATATATGGAGCTGTTCCATTATATGTAGAATATTTATACGATCATTTAGGGCGACTGAAACAATCAACTTCACCAGACGGGACCACCGAAATAACTACCTATGGTGTTAAGACAGTATCAGTTGCACTTACTAAAAACGGGCATACACAAACATCTGTAAAAGTAATGGATGCCTTGGGTTTAACAGCTGAAATAAGAGATAATATTGATAACAAAGTTAAATATGATTATAATGAATTGGGTTTGCCCATAAAAGTTCAGGTAAATATGTTGCCAGCTACTTTTATGACTTATTATTACAATGGTTGCCAAGAAACCCTGATTGATCCTGATGCAGGTACATCATATTATGAATATTATTCAGATGGAATGCTCAAATCGCAAAAGAATGCAAAAAATGTGATAACTACTTGTAATTATGATAAAATAGGAAGAATTTTAAAAAGAACAGTTGGAAGTGAAGAAACAAATTATGAATATGATAACCAAACCAACGGCAATGGGTTACTTAAATCAGTAACATCTACAAGTTCAGGTTCAGAACATTATTATTATGACAATTTATCAAGATTATATAAATCGAGTAAAACTTATGATGGTCAAACATTCGATTACATAAGTTCTTATAATGAGAAGGGGCAGCTATTCAGCAAACAATACCCGGGAGGCTTTGGCATTACCTATCATTACCAAAATGGGTATGTAAAAGAAATAAAAGATCAGGCTACTACCAATCTCATATGGGAAGCAAAAAAACAGGATAATTTTGGAACAATAACGGAGTTTGAATTTGGAGACAATAACAGAACCAAAACTACACTAACATATAATCCTACAACCCATTTGCTTGAAGAAATAAATACAGGTAACCAGACCAAACAATGGTGGCAATATGAATACGATGAATTTGGCAATATGACTAAGCGATGGGACAGGGTAAATAACAAGTATGAGCTTTTTGCATACGACGGTTTGCAGCGCTTAGGAGGTATTAGTGGTCCTGTATCGCAAAACCTTGATTATTACGATGATGGCAGAATTAATTATAAAACTTCTGTGGGTACTTATGGTTATAATGATCCACTGCATTTTCATGCTGTTACTGAAATTACAAATGGTCCTTTGGTGAATAATCCACCACCTGATCAGACAATTCTCTATACAAACTTTGATAAGGTTTCCAAAATTTTACAGGAAAATAAAGAACTGAATATTTTGTATGGTACCGATCAACAACGAATAAAATCGGTTTACTATGAAAATGATGCTGTTGCAAAGACCAAATACTTTCTAGGTAATTATGAAAAAGAAGTAAACCATACTACTAATACCACAAGAGAAATTAACTATATAAATAGCCCATCTGGATTGGTAGCAATAAATATAAAAGAGGGAAGTGGAACAGGGGTTACCCGTTATGTTTGTACTGACCACCAGGGCAGTATAATGATGCTTATAAATCAGGATGGTTCTAAAGCAGAAGAATACAGTTATGATGCATGGGGAAGAAGACGCAACCCAGACACATGGCATTATACCAATATTCCTACACCAATCTATAATATTGACCGTGGTTATACAGGTCATGAACACCTCGACGCTTTTGGTTTAATTAATATGAACGGAAGATTTTATGACCCTGTTCTTGGTCGTATGCTTAGTCCTGATAATTATGTTCAAGCTTCTAGTTATTCACAAAGCTTTGATAGATATGGGTATTGTATGAATAATCCTTTGAAATATACGGATCCAACAGGTGAATGTTGGAATATAGTTATTGGAGCTGCTATTGGAGCTGTAGTGGGAGGTATATATGGGGGGTACCAGGCAGAATTGCATGGTGAAAAATATTGGTCTGGTTTTTGGAAGGGAGCAGCTGTTGGAGCCGTTGGTGGTGCTATGGGGGGGGCTTTTTTTACAATGGGAGCATATATTGGTGTTCAAGGAGTTGCGGCAGGAATGATTTATGGTGCTGCAACAGGAGCGATTACTGGAGCAGTGACTGGAGGACTAAATTCTAGTTTAAATGGAGGTAGTTTTAGTGATGGTGCAGAACAAGGTGCAAAAACTGGTGCATTAATGGGAGCATTATCTGGTGGAATATCAGGAGGTCGTAGTGCTTATGAAAATGATAGAAATATTTGGTGGGGTACTAAAAGAGAAAATTGGGCATATAAACGAAATCAATGGTCATTTGCATGGTGGGATGGAAAAGATGTTGCTAAATCTCCAATTGAACAATTTAATGGGATTCCCTATGGCGAAGGGACGTGTGTCCCAACAGGTATGGCCGCAGTAGCAGAATCTTTTGGACAATATAATCGAGATGATCCTAATTGGTGGATTAAAGAATATGAAAAATATTCTGGAAATAAATGGAACCCTAAAGCTGGAGTTGATTTGTCAGATTTTGAGTGTTTTGTTGAATCTGAAGGCTATGATGTAAATAATATTGTTTTAGACAAGGATATTTATACAGCAATGAATAGTGGAAAGCGTGTAGTTGTTTGTTTTCGGAACTATAGTGGTAATGGAGATGGTCACTTAATGGTTGTTCAAAGGGTAGAGGTATTTCCTGATAATAATGTTGTAAGATTAACTATGATGAATCCAAATGGCGGTCAATCGGTTGTTAAGGATGCCCATGAAATAAGAAATTTATCACCAGTATTTTATTCAATAAGTAAATAAATTTATTAATTATGTATAAAAAAATATTTCTAATATTCTATTTGGTTATAAATAGTTTGATTTTTTCTTATTCTCAAAATTTAAATGGTATATACACTAACAAGCAGGGGGATTATTTAATTTTTAATTCAAAGAATCAAATAGAATTTTTAATTACACATAATTCTCATGGACTTGGTCTTGGAAGGTTAGCATGTTATGGTAATTATACTTTTAAAAAAGATAAAATAATTATAAAATCAAAAAAGGGATACAGAGGTGGTTCTAAATCAAGTTATATTTTTAGTTGTAATAGTGATAATTTAGCTAAAATTTATGATTTTTTTGTAGTGGATGAATCTGGTAAGCCAGTTGGTGGGGTGTATATTTCTTATAAATACAAAAAAAAGTATATATATGAAATTACTGATAAAAATGGCTTTGCAAAATGCAAAATAATGAAAATGCCAAAAGATTCTTTAATAAATATAAGCTTAACTGGTTATCAAGACATAAGAATTAGGTTGATAGAGAATTACAAAGAGGGAGGAGTTTTTAATGTAATATTTGCTAGGGGTTTATTTTCTTATATTGAAGATAGGAAAGTCTATTTAAATTATAAAATCTATGGTGATACAATAAAATGTAGCTATATGAATGATGATTTAGAACTAATATTAACTAAAAAAAAGGAATAGACTAGTTTTAACTTAAGGTAGCTATAATAACAAAAGAACCCTTCCACTTTTGGTCAGGGTTCTTTTTTTATTCAATATGATGAGAAAAAGTCTACATCTGATGAGAAGTAGATGCCTTCGGAAGGGAAATAGTTCTCATCAGAAGAGAATTAGTTTCCATCAGAGGAGAGTTAGTTCCCTTCCGAAGAGAATTAGTTTCCATGAGAAGAGAACTAGTTTCCATGAGAAGAGAACTAGTTTCCATCAGAGGAGAACTAGTTTCCATCAGAGGAGAACTAGTTTCCATCAGAAGAGAATTAGTTTCCATCAGAAGAGAACTAGTTTCCATCAGAGGAGAACTAGTTTCCATGAGAAGAGAACTAGTTTCCATCAGAGGAGAATTAGTTTCCATCAGAGGAGAACTAGTTCCCATCAGAAGAGAACTAGTTTCCATCCGATGGAAACTTTATCTGAAAAAAATAAATGTAAGTTTGTTCGAAAGGGAGTGCTGTGGCTCATTTTAAAGAAATTTATTAACAGTAGTGATTTTGAATTTACAAATTTGAACTATTTACTAAAATTTTTTATTAAAAATTACTTATATTTATATATATTTTTTTACATTTGTATAATTATATTTTTATTGTTATCTTTATAACTTATTAAAACATTTTTTATGAAAAGAAAAATTTACATTCTTACATTTCTGTTGAGTTTATTTTCAGCTACAGTTTTTTCTCAGAGTTTGTCAATTATTAGAAATTCTGTTATAGTACCAAACAATACTACAGTTGCATTTGATTTTGATACTGTAACAGTAGTTCATGATTATG
Organism: Marinifilum sp.; assembly: GCA_020718065.1. Classification (GTDB taxonomy): domain Bacteria; phylum Bacteroidota; class Bacteroidia; order Bacteroidales; family CG2-30-32-10; genus CG2-30-32-10. The sequence continues at coordinate 19,216 of DYDE01000031.1, forward strand.
AAGATTTTGATATAAGGAACAATAGTAATACTGAACTTCAGGTATGGGTTAAAAAAGTTTATCTCAATGTTTGTCCAGGAAATGAAAATTCCATTTGTTGGGGACAATGTTCTTTTGAATTTTTACTTGGACCAGTTTCTATTGCTGCAAATACAACTATTAGTAGTGAATTTTCATTTCATTACAATCCTATGGGGCAAACAGGTGGTTCTAATATCAGGTATGTCTTTTTTGTGGATCATAACCAAACAGATTCTGTTTGTTTTAATGTAAAATTCAGACATCCTTATGATGTTGGGGTTAACGAAATTTATAAAAACTATTTGTTTACCAATGCGTTTCCAAATCCTGCAAGCAATATAGCAACTATTAATTATTCTTATTCTTCTGAAGTGAACAATGCAAACATTGTTGTTGCCGATTTACTGGGTAAGGTTGTTAAAAACATTCCTTTATCAAGCAAACAGGGAAAAGTTACAATTAATACTATTGATATTACTGATGGAATTTATTTATACTCACTTCAATTAAACGGAAGAATTGTAAGTACAAGAAAACTTATTGTAAATCATTAATAAAATTATTGTCTATCAAAAAAAGAGGTTGCAATATCTGATTGCAGCCTTTTTTTATTATTTATTATTGCTAATTTTGCCGAAAAATAATAAAGATGCAATTCAAAAAGAAATTAATCTCCCTGTTTTTTATTATACTTTCAGCATATAATCTGAATTCACAAAATTTAATAGTATATGATAACACCATTGGTGAATCATATCTGGTAAAATATTATTACAATCCTAATCAAAACCAAACTATAACTAATTATTACATTCAGGAAATAGCCAAAAGCATTCCCAAAATGCTTAATTACACACAATATGTTTATGCTTACAATCAACATTCACGAATTATAAAACAAAGTAGTAATAATTACAATGTAATAGTTGAGCTTAATGATGCTAATTGCACAGGGGATATTAATTTTAAAGGGTTTTCGATGAATGATGTTTTGTTGCCTGCTTTTATCAGCTACAACTTAATGGTTTTTAATGGAAATAACCAGCTCATTAACAAATATGAATTTAAACAAGTACCTGTAGGTGATATTAATTCAAGAATATCCGATTTCGAATTTACTGATACCATTGCAAATCAGATTACAGTTAATAATACTTATTATCTTGTTATAGAGAACAAAGTATTTAGCTATAATGCCAATGCTATAAACAGCTTTAATGTTAAAAGAAATCTTATAGAAGATTATTATCTAACAGATCAATTAATTGCAAGCAGTTTGTCAACTCTCCAGGGAATTGACCTGCAAAACCTTGAAATGATAAATCTTTTCGATATAAAGGTAGATGAAATAGAGCAGGAGTTAAGCAAAATATACAACAAAGAATTTGCACAGAAACTGAAATTAAATATTTATGATCCCATAAAATTCTTAAGTAAAATAGAAAGTCTTAGTCAGCAAGTGTATAGTTTAAGGTTTAATATAAATCAGATTCTGGCATCATTGGACAAAATGTATTACGAAAGAGGGTTAAGTTTATTGAAGTCGGGTGCTGTGGATAAAGCAATATATAATTTCAATAAATCCATCGAAATTAATTATTATTATTGTCCTGCACATTATCAATTGGCACTAATAGACTACAATACGGGAAAACTTGATGAAGCTGCAGTAATAATAAAAGAGGTTTTGTCAAAAATGTACCCTGATTATACCACACAGGTTTTGGTTAAAGAAATGGTACAATCTATCAATGAAGCATACCTTTATGAGGGAAATAAGATGATTAAGTCGGAAGATTTTAATGAAGCACTTGTTTTTTTAGAAAAGGGAAAAGTGTTTTGTTCGTCAACTCCGGGCATAACTTGTAATGAACAATTATATAGTAGTATAGCTACAGCAAAATATGGTATTTTTTCTTCATATCTATCTGTAGCAGATAAAGCAGTTGAAAATAGTAAATTTGAATTAGCTGAAATATATATTAATCTTGCTGTTAAATATCAAAAAGAAAATAAAGCAGACATTATCAATTCGGGCGATATAGATATTGTTTTAAATAAGCTGATGGCAAAGTATATTGAAAATGGATTTGTTTCTAATGATGCAAAAAAATTCGAACAAGCTTTAACTTACTTTAATAAAACAATAGAATTGCAAAAACTCCTTCAAACAACAGCTTCTTTTCCCAGATTAAATGAAGGATTGAAAACTGCTAAAAATGGGATCTACCAGAATTTTATTGCAAAAGCAACGGATTGCTATTTAAAAACTGATTATGATAATGCTGAAGGTATAACAAATCAGGCTATTTTATTTCAAACAAACAACAGCAATGAAATTGCTAACTCAAATGAAGCTGAATTGCTGTTAGCAAAAATAAAATATGAACGATATCTCATATTAATAAAAGAAGGCAAAGATTATCTACTTGTTTCTTCTTATGAAAATGCAGTAAATAAATTTGAAAAAGCCAGACAATTAGAAAATAACTACAATTTTATTAAGGCTAAAAATTTAGACAGTTTAATGCAAGCTGCAATAAAACCTATTATACTTAAGAATATTGAAAAAGGTAATTTTAAGGTATTTAACGGTGAATTGTCAGTGGCAAAAGAAATAATAACTCTTGTTTTGTCTCAACAAATAAAATACAACCTTGGCAATGATTTCGATATTAATACAAATTTAAAAATCCTAAAAGACAAGATTTTTACTGAAGAATGCAATAATGCCCAACAGGAATATGATAGAAACTATAATTTGGCTCAACAAAAAATAACTGAAAAACTATTTATAGAAGCCGAAGAATATCTTGAAGCAGCAATTAATATTACTGTTGTTAATGCTGTATGTGGCATTTCTGCAAATAGTGCCGATAATCAGAAGTTTATCATATTGCCTGCAGTTAATTACCAAAAGCTTTTAAAAAATAATGAAGAAGCTTTTAAAAATAATAATTTTGGCCTGGTTATTGATAAACATATTGAGGCAGAAAAATATTATTACCAGTTTCAGCTTGATAAATTTGGATTGCAACATCGTTCTTTGTTTGATTACGCCATCTCGAAAAATAAAGTTAATTTTTTCACTTACTTGATTGATTATTACACTACAAAAAACAATTGTAATGATGCATTTGCTTTACTCAAGGAACTTAAGACCAGAAACTATCCGGTTAAAAACACAAAACTAATTCAGGAGAATTTAGCACTGCAAATGGCAATGAACGATTTTAAGCAAAATCCGAAATCAAATCCAAAAATTGCTTTATTGGCTTATACAAACGGGGACAAATGGTTTAAATATTTCTCAAAGGCATATTTGAAAAAAAGGAAAAGTATCAAATAATTAGTATGTATTAAATAAATATTAATAAAAAATATTAAATTTGTATCATTAAAATTAAAAATTATGAAAAGAATAACATTAATTATTTTATTTGTTGCCGTTGGCGGATTTTTTTTAACATCTTGTACAGAAGAAGAAACCTGCAAACAATGCAAAATAGTAAAAACAAACAATAGCACACAAGTATCAACAGTTGTTTCAACTGAAGAAAAATGTGGCGATGATTTGAAGAATACTGAAAATGAAGCTCCTGTTACAGTAGGTCAGGAAACTACAAAATGGGAATGCAACTAATAATTCATTAGATTTATTTAAATCCCTTTAATATACTATTTTATATAGTTTGTTAAAGGGATTTTTGTATTTTGTATAAATCATGTTTTATATGTAAAAGAATTAGAATTATACTTAATATTTTTTATTAAAAAATTAAACAGATTTGTAAAAAAAAATGTAGGTTTGCTTAAAATAATCACGATGGAAGAATTAATAGAACAATTGAAACAGGAAATTATTGAAGCTTTAGATTTGGAAGATGTAAAACCTGATGATTTTAATGCCGATACTCCTTTGTTTGTAGAAGGACTTGGATTGGATTCAATTGATGCTTTGGAACTAATTGTTCTGCTTGAAAAAAAGTATGGCTTAAAAATTGAAGACCCACAGGAAAGAAGAAGTATTTTATATTCTGTAAGAACAATGGCTGAATATATTACTGCAAACAGAAAAGAATAATTATTTATGCCCAGAAGAATCTTTATTACTGGTATAGGAATTGTTTCTGCTATAGGTAATAATATTGAGGAATGTTTAATATCATTAAATTCATGTAAAACGGGTATTGCAACAATTAGTCGATTGCAAACTGCACACAATAAAATACCCGCAGCAGAAGTAAAACTTTCTAATGAAGAATTAATATCAATATTAGATATTAATGAAGGTAAAAAATTTTATTCAAGAACAGCATTATTGGGAATGCTTGCTGCAAAAGAAGCACTTAATTATTCTAATTACAAATATAATAAAACACTCAGAACAGGCCTGATTTCTGCAACTACAGTTGGGGGGATGAATTTTAGCGAACAATATTATAAAGACTTGCTCTCTAGCGATAAGCATAAGGAATATATTGAAACATTCGATTGTGGTGATCCTGCAGAAAGAATAGCAGATTTTTTAAAAATAAAAGATTATATTGCTACTGTTAGCACTGCTTGCTCTTCATCTGCAAATGCAATAATGATAGGGGCGAGGCTGATAAAAAACAATATCATTGATAGAGCATTGGTTGGAGGAACAGATGCTTTAACAAAATTTACTGTAAATGGGTTTAATAGCTTGGAAATATTGGATCCAACTCCTTGTAAACCATTTGATGCAAACAGAAAAGGTTTAACAATAGGAGAGGGGGCTGCCTATTTGCTTATCGAATCTGAAGATATTGCTGAAAAACAAAATATAATTTGTGAGTTGAAAGGATATTCAAATGCAAATGATGCTTTTCATCCAACTGCCTCTTCACCTGAAGGACAGGGTGCATATTTAGCCATGAAACATTCATTGGATATGAGTTCAGTTGAACCCTCAACTATCGATTATATTAATGCTCATGGAACAGGCACAGATATTAACGATTTTTCTGAAGGCAAGGCAATAGAAAAACTTTTTTCTCCTAATATTCCACCGGTAAGTTCTACCAAGGCATTTACAGGTCATACTTTAGGAGCTGCAGGAGCAATAGAAGCAGTTCTTTCAGTTTTATCAATAAAAAATCAAATGATTTATCCAAATCTGCATTTTTCTCAACCTATAAAAGATTTATCTTTTTCACCGGTTACCAATTTGATTAAAAATGTTGAAATAAGAAATGTATTATCAAATTCATTCGGATTTGGTGGAAATAATACATCATTATTATTCTCAAAATGTTAATATGGCCGCATTTATAACTTCAACAGCTTGCATATCTCCACAAAATACTTCTAATTCTTTGGGGTTCCCAAATGAAATAAATGAATATTCTTCAAACATATTAAAATGTGTTGAACCAAATTATAAGGATTATATCAATCCCCTTCAATTAAGAAGAATGTCGAAAATTTTGAAAATGGGTTTGGGTGCTTCTATGATTTGTATAAAAAATGATAATCAGAGTAATCCTGATGCAATTATTGTGGGTACCGGATTGGGATGTGGAGAAGATCTTGAAAAGTTTCTGAATTCAATTACTGATAGCAATGAACAAGTGCTATCTCCAACTCCTTTCATACAATCAACCCATAATATGGTTGCTGCACAAATTGCAGTGGTGCTCAAAAACCATAATTATAATATGACATATTGTCATCGTGGTTTTTCATTCGAAGAAGCTTTAATAGATGCACTGATGTTAATTAATGATGGTCAGGCAAAAAGTGTTTTAGTTGGTGGAATTGATGAAATGACAGAGAATAATTTCAAGTTTTTTAATTATCTTGATTACTGGAAAAAAGAAAATATTTCTAATCTACATTTGTTTGAACATAATAATTCCGGATCAATTGCTGGTGAAGGAGCTTGTTTCTTTTCTATAAAAGCTGAAAATTCTAATAATGCAACATGTATAAATGATGTATCATTATTTTACAAACCTCAATCCAATTGTGAGATCGAAGAAAAGATTACATCATTTCTAAAAAAGAACAATATTGAAAAAGAAAAACTAGATTTAATTATTTTAGGAATGAATGGTGATAATAATTTTGATTCTATTTATAAACATTTAATTAAAGAATACTTCTATTCGGGAAGTTTGTTGACAAATTATAAGCATCTTTGTGGTGAGTATGTTACCTCATCATCATTTGCATTGTGGCTTGCTGATTGTATTTTAAAAGATCAATATATTCCTGATGTTATTAAAATAGATAAATTTGAAAATAAAATAGTTAAGAATATTTTAATTTATAACCATTACAGAAACATCAATCATTCATTGATGCTTATTTCTCTGAAATAACTTAGTATTAAAAAGAAATTAAAAAGCCCCAATTAAGGGGCTTTATTAAAATGAATTTGATAATTTATTTTTTTTCTTCAATAACTTTAAGTTTATCACCAGTGCCATCTACAATTATTTTATACCATTCATCAGCATATGGTAGTTGCTTTACTGTTGGATTTTGAGCACCAGGAACAGGTGTTTTTATATTTCCATCCATGTATTTTGTGAATAAGTATTTATATAATTCTTTCCAGGCTTTTACTGTATTATTTCCTTGGTTTACTGAATAGTCAGTTAAATATTGAATTGCAAGTTTTGAATCTTTTTTATAAAGTTCTGCAGCAACATTGTCAATAGTTTGGGTTGTTGCAATGTAACGTCCTTCTAAATCGCCTTGTAATTTTTGAATTTCTGGAATCATATCACTATAGCGTGTATATGCAAAGTTTGAAACCTGATTAAAAACCCAGAAAGCTGAATTATCACTAAATTCCATCATGGAACCATTTCCAACTGCAAATGTTTCTGGAACTTTAGTAATTCCACAATACATAGGAGAATAAACAGTACTATATGAGTCATCAACTCCAAACCAATTGATACCACCAATAGGATTTGGTAACCAGGAACGTGATTGGGCTACAAATGAAAATCCGGTTTGTTGTGTAGAAATAGCTCTTTCGTGAACATAACCTACTCCGTTATATTTCCATGTCATTGGTCTCCAGCGGTATGGGCATTTGTAAGGGCCAGCGCCAATATCTTGAGTCATGTCCATTGGTGTGCCTTCGTAATGGTCTCTCATCATTCCAAATGCCTGGTGTAAAGATATTTTATTATCAGGTTTTATCCATAATGGCATTCTGTTTTTAAGATTTTTTCCTAAAGCATAATCTAGATATTTTCCCATATCTTTATTCACCTTATTAAACATAGACCATACTCTTGCTTCACAGAAGCGGGCTCCTCCAAATTCTACTGGAGCATAGGTATCTGAAAAACTAAAATTTTTATCATCACCTTTATAAAGACCTTTTTCTTTTGCAAACGAAATTACATCTGGAGCATACAAACAATTTTCAGGATCGTTAAGTGGAAAAGTGGTGATACGTGCTTGATTGGCATGTCCAGATATGCATCCATCAGGAATACGCATAGCAACCCACACAGCTCCTTTTGTTCCAGTTTCTGCATTAGCCATGATCGTTTCTTGATATAAACCAATTTTTTCTTTACCAATTAAAGAATCCAGTACTTTTTCGAAAGCACCATTAGTTGAATATGATTTATTAACAATTCCATTCAATTTTGTAATTAAATCTTTTGGAACATTTGTTTTCTTTAATTGATCAATTGATTTTTTTGAAAGTTTAATACTTCCACCTTTGCCAATCATTTCCATAATCCAAACTTCATTGGGATCAGAAATTGAAAAAGATTCCCCTTCGCTGTAATATCCATATTCAGCAGCAAAATCGGTCATTATTTTAATGGCTTCTCTAGCTGTTTTTGCTCTTTGTAATGTAACATAAATTATGCTACCATAATCCATTATAGCTCCAGGTTGATGCCATAAAGATTCCAGACCACCAAAAGTTGTTTCGCCTATTGAAACCTGAAATTCATTCATATTTCCAACTACAGAATAGGTATGTTTTACTTGTTTTATTTTACCACGATATTCACCGGTATCCCATTCATAAATATCCAGCATAGAACCTTCAGGATAATCCATTGCAGGTCTAAAATATAATTCTCCATAAAGAACATGCGAATCAGCAGTATAGGAAATCATTGTTGATCCATCAACTGATGCTCCTTTAGTTATAAGCAAATTAGTACATGCTTGAGAATTATTGATATATCCAAGAATTAACAGGGATATACTTAACAACATTATTATTTTTTTCATATATTTGTTTTGTTTTATAAAATTTTCACAAACCTACATATTTTTTCTTAAAAATTGCTATTTCTGTAAAAAAAATATCTTAATAATTATACTATTATTGAGCTTTAAAAAATATCATTTAAAAATTTGTTTTAAAAATAATGCTTTTTATGTATTCTTGTCGAATTGCTGAACGATAGTGTTTTATTTATTTTTATTATTTATCATGTTTTCTTAAGGTATAATGGTTGTTAGGCTGAATTATAGTTTGTAAAACCCTTTAGTCAAATCTAAATTATTTAATCAATTTTAATTAAATACAAATAAAACTTTGAAAAAATGTTTTTTATAAAGAGATTCTGGTTAATCCTGTTTGAAATTCCTGATTAATTGTTGAAACAATAAGGTCGTAATCTTTTTTATTGTTTACAAAATCAAGTTTATTTATATCAAGAATAAGAATACGTAATTGAGGTTGCTGTTTTATAAAATCTATGTAACCATTCTGTATTTTTTCGAGGTATTCTTTTTGAATGTTTTGTTCGTAATACCTGCCTCTTTTATTGATATTAGACATTAAGCGATCAGTTTCAACATATAGAAAAACAAAAAGATCTGGCTTAGGAATACTTGTATAAATAATATTAAATAGTTTTGAAAATAATGTAAATTCTTCTTTCTCAAGTGTTTTTTGTGCAAAGATCAACGATTTATTTATGAAATAATCTGATATTGTAAATGATTTAAATAAATCCTGACTGGATAATTGCTCAGTAAGCTGTCGATAGCGTTCTGCTACAAAAGATAATTCGAGAGCAAATGCATATTTAGATGGGTTTTCATAAAATTTAGGTAGAAAAGGGTTGTCTGCAAACTCTTCTAATACAAGTTTAGCATTATATTGCTCTGAAATCATCTTAGCTAGTGAAGTTTTTCCTGCACCTATGTTTCCTTCAATAGCTATATAGTTATATCTCATATACCAATATTAATAGAGTATGGTTTAACTTTACCTGTATCCTTACATTCTGACAATAATGTATGAATATCTTTTTTAAACAAAGGGTGGATAAAACTAGGAGCAATTTCTGCAAGTGGAATAAGTGTAAACATACGAAGATGAAGTCTTGGATGAGGTATAATTAGCAATTCTTCATTTATAATAAAATCATTAAAAAATAAAATATCTATATCTATTTTACGTGAAGAATATTGCATTTGATTTCTCTCTCTACCCAGCATCAATTCAATTTTTAATAATTCAGTTAACAATACTTTAGGGGTTAAATTGGTATTGATGATAATAACTTTATTTAAAAAGCTTTTAGAATCTGAAAATCCCCAAGGTTCTGTTTCGTAAAACAAAGAGGATTTTAAAACTTTGCCTGTTTTGTTTTCAATCAAATCAATAGCATTGTTAATTAATGCGACACGATCACCAATATTACTTCCTAATAATAGAAATACATTACTCATCATTAATTAATGTAATTGTGTTTTCCAAAATTACAAGAAGTTCTGAAATGAATACTTAAATTTTGAAAAATAATAACAGTTACTATTAATCTGGGTTTGAGATAAAATAATTGATTATTGAATAATAACTTAATATAATTATTTTTATCTGTCAACTAAAATTATTATTAATATTTTAAAGTTGTATTTATTGAATTTTGTTAAAAAAAAGGGGGTTACTACCCCCTTTTTTATTTAACCTGATTGAATTATTGCTTTATCAGTTTCTGTACAATAGTTTTTCCTTTGTTTTCAATCTGTATATAATACATTCCGTCAGGATATTTAGATATGTCAATCTTTTTAATAAAATTATCAGATTTAGCAATAAAATTCTCAGAGCTTATTAAACCACCTAATGAATTCTTTATGGATATTTTAATATCACCAGTGAATCCTTTAAAATTAATCAGGGACAACCCATCTGTTGGATTAGGTTGAATAAATAAACCAGCATTTTCATTGAATTCTTTAATTCCAACTCCAAACACAGTAATTGCTAATGTTTGAGCAGTTCCGTTACCACATGTGTTAGAAGGAGTACAGGTAATGTTTCCTGATCCGGAACCAATAGTAACAGTAATTGCATTTGTAGTTCCACCTGCAGTTTGAACCCAACCTGTTGGAAAAGTCCATGTGTAGGTATTTCCAGCAACATTTGTTACACTATAGTTTTCAGATGTTCCAAAATATGGAGTAGCATTTCCTGTAATCACACTTGGTTGAGCAGGAACGTTGGATGGAGTAACAGCTAAAGTTTGTGCAGTTCCATTGCCACATGTGTTAGATGGGGTACATGTAATATTTCCTGTTCCAGCTCCAACTGTAACTGTGATAGCATTGGTTGTTCCACCAGCAGATTGTGTCCAGCCTGTTGGGAATCCCCATGTATAGGTAACTCCTGCAACATTGGTTACACTGTAATTTTGAGATGTTCCTTGGCAAGGAGTAGCTAATCCTGTGATGGTGCTTGGTTGAGCAGGCGCCAATGAAGGTATAACAGCTAATGTTCTTGCAGTTCCATTTCCACAAGTATTAGAAGGCGTGCAGGTAATGTTTCCTGTTCCACTTCCAACTGTTACAGTAATAGCATTTGTTGTGCCACCGGCAGTTTGTGTCCATCCTGTCGGGAATGTCCATGTATAGCTAACTCCTGCAACATTAGTTACACTGTAATTTTGAGATGTTCCTTGGCAAGGAGTAGCTGATCCTGTAATGGTGCTTGGTTGGGCAGGCACCAATGAAGGTGTAACAGCTAATGTTCTTGCAGTACCATTTCCACAAGTATTAGAAGGTGTGCAGGTAATATTTCCTGTTCCACTTCCAACTGTTACAGTAATAGCATTTGTTGTCCCACCAGCAGTTTGTGTCCATCCTGTCGGGAATGTCCATGTATAGGTAACACCAGCCACATTGGTAACACTATAATTTTGTGAGGAAGTTTGACAAGGTGTTGAAGATCCTGTAATAGTACTTGGTTGAGCAGGTGTGGTAGAAGGTGTAACAGCAAGTGTTCTTGCAGTCCCATTACCACAAGTATTCGATGGGGTACAAGTAATATTTCCTGTTCCTGATCCAACAGTAACTGTAATTGTATTTGTAGTTCCACCTCCAGTTTGAGTCCATCCTGATGGGAAAGTCCAAGTATAGGTAACGCCAGCCACGTTTGTTACATTATAGTTTTGTGATGAAGTTTGACAAGGTGTTGAAGATCCTGTAATTGTACTTGGTTGTGTGGGTGTAGTTGAAGGAGTAACAGCAAGAGTTTGAGCGGTTCCATTTCCACAAGTATTCGAAGGTGTGCAAGTGATGTTTCCTGTTCCACTTCCAACAGTAACTGTGATTGCATTGGTTGTTCCTCCTCCAGTTTGAGTCCATCCTGATGGGAATGTCCAGGTATAAGTAACTCCAGCCACGTTTGTTACATTATAGTTTTGTGATGTTGTTTGACAAGGCGTTGCAGATCCTGTAATTGCACTTGG
>DYDE01000171.1 GCA_020718065.1 Marinifilum sp.
TTAGTTTATGAAAAAATGGGCTTAGTGTGTTTTTTAACAATTTTTAACATTTCATAAGACAAAAGTAAAAAGAAAAAGGAAAGGCTGGAAGATAAAGGAGTTGACAAGTTAACGAGTAAACAAGTGAAAATGTTTACTACAAAAGACAAAGAGCGCATAGAGAACTGCTGATATTGTATGGTTTACGGTTATTTTTTAACCAAGACAACTCAAAAAAGATGGAGAGAAATTTACAATAATGCTATTTAAAAAGAGGTCTGTTCAGCTAATTTTTTTTTGTCTAAGCATCCAATATCAATTCTTTTTATTAATTTTGCATTCCCTCCAATGAATAAAAAAATGTTGACTTTATTTATTTAAAAAAATCAGTATTTATTTTTATACGTATTGATTGATTTAATAAATGTAACTATTCAATTTTTTATTAATTTTTAAACGTCATGTCATGAATGATTATTTAATTGTATCTTTAATTGGTATTGCCAGTCTTGCTATTTCTTTTTTGATTTTGAAACTGAATTTTAAAAATTCTATTATTTTCACCATAGGGTTTGGTGTTAGTTTTGCATTGATTTTTGATAGTGTTCTTTTTTATTTTGTTGGTAAACTTGGGACTTTTCATTTATTCTGGTCTGTCCCCTGCAGTTTTATTTTTGTCATCTTTATTTTTGAAGTAATTAAAAAAACTGTTAAAAAACCTTTAGAATCATCCGTTATGAACTTAAAGAAAATTTCAACAGGAGATTTGAATGTTAATGTTGATAGTAAATTACTAAATAAAAAAGATGAATTGGGAATTCTTTCGAATAGCATCAAAGAATTACAGGAAAAGTTAACAGATGTTATTTCGCAGGTTCAGTTAAATTCAGAGAATATCGCATCTACCAGTATTCAACTAAGCTCTACTTCGCAGGAAATATCTCAAAGTGCAAATATAGAAGCATCATCTATTGAAGAAGTTTCTGCATCTATCGAAGAAATGACATCAGGTATTAATCAAAGTTCAGATAATGCAAACCAGGTTGGAAAAATATCTGAAAGTTTATTAGAAAGTGTTCATATTGTTAATAAAGCTTCTGTAGAAAGTCTTAAATCGATACAGGAAATAGCATCAAAAATAACCATTATTTCTGATATAGCATTTCAAACAAATATACTTGCATTGAATGCTGCTGTTGAAGCTGCTCGTGCCGGTGAACATGGAAGAGGATTTGCAGTGGTTGCTGCTGAAGTAAGAAAATTGGCAGAAAAAAGCGGAGCAGCAGCTAACGAAATAAATGTTTTATCAAAATCAAGTGTTATTGCAACAGAAAAGACTAAATCGTTGATGGATAAACTGGTTCCAGAAATTGAAAAAAACTCCAGACTCATTGAGGAAATTGTAGCTACTACCAATGAACAAAGTATGGGAACAGGACAAATTAATAGTGCAGTTCAACAAATAAATATGATTACCCAACAAAATGCATCTGCTGCTGAAGAAATGGCAGCCAGTGCAGAAGAACTTGCTGCGCAATCAGAAAATTTGAATGAGCTGATGGCTTACTTTAAAATTAAAGTAGTTGATGAAAACAAAAGAAAAACCAGCAATAAAAATCTTAAAATTGCCACAAAGCCAAGTCTCCCAGTTAAAATAAAACCAAAAAGTACAATTAATATGTCATCCAATTCAAAATTGGAAGATGATTATGAAAGATTTTAATTGATAATATTGTTTTGCTTCCATAATATAGCCTCTACAAGGTTTAAATTAATTTACTATAAACCTGAGTTTGGGATAACAATACAATATAAATCTTTAAATAACAATGACTTTAAATGAATTCTTTAGTGTTATTTTGTGTTTTAGTGCTCTATATCTGGTCGGTAGGCAAGTTGGTAGCTTAAATTTTTTGCCACTAAAACTCCAAAACACCAAATTTCACCAAAAGTTATAATATAGATATGTAAGTCATTATTCAATATCAATTATTTTATCCTGAACTCAGGTTAAAAGTATTTTTTATAAAAGTATTACGGTTAAATTATTCCTGCCAAATCAATGGCTTTAATTTTTATACGTCGAAGTCCTCTCTCACATGTTTGTACAGAAGACTTCTAAGCGTTAGCCTATTTATATAGATTTATGCAAAAAATGTTTATTCGCTAACTACTGAACAACAATTTGTCTGCTTACCACCTTGTTTTCCGTTTTTAATTGCATAATATAAACACCTTTTGGAGTATTGTCCAGTTTAAATTTATTTAAAGAAATCCCATCATTAAGATTGATTTTTTCTGTAAATAAAACTTGTCCCATCGTATTAATGATGATTAGTAATGCAGGTCCACCCTTTTCGCAGGTTATGTATATTGAAAGATTTCCATCAGTAACAGGATTTGGGAATGCGTTCATATAAAAGTCGGTGGATTCATTTTCATTCACAGAAACAGGAGTAGTTACAATAAAATGATGTGGATCGGACGGACCCATTAATGGATGCTTACCTACTTTACCAAAATTGTCCTTAGACTTTAAGTAATAAGAAACATGGCTACCGATTGCCTGGCTTGGGATGGTGGCCTGATACATATTTCCTCCAGTATTTGTCATTGTAATTATAGAATCCCAATTTCCTCCATCCACTTTATAAATTAATTTAGGATATGTTGCAGTTATTGGGTTATTGCCATAGGAAAATATTTTTGCAGTAACAGAAAAACCGCTTGCAGAAAAAGGTTTATTCCCGTATAAAGGCAAATGCTCAATATACATCATTTGTCTGTCTGGAATTTCGTGTGTACGACAATGCAAAGCATCAGTACCATACCAGGCTGCACTGCCCGATGCAAGATATCCTTCCACAATGTATCCAGGCATTGCATTTCTGTATGCATGAATAGCGGCAGTATCATGGGGGGCTGATGATCCACCTTTTATTGGAACAAAAACCCTGTTGTTAAAAATATAAGAATTAGAATATGGTTCGGCAACAGAAGTTTCAGCACTTCCGGCAATTAGAACTCTGGTAACTTTATAATTGTATCCATAAGCACATGTTGTGTTTGCAAAATAAGACGCAGCAGCTTCATATTGTGCCCATCGTGCATCTGTGCCAGGAACAGAATCAACAAGTATTTTATCAGGTGCAAGCAATTTCGCCCAACAATCAATATGCTCGATATAAGCACCTTGTGCATCCGGTCTGATCATATAATTGTTAATTCCTAAATAATCCAAAGCCTTATTCTGAATTTGTGTCAGTGTTAATGAAGAATTTTCTTCAGAAACAAGTACCGTAGAAATTGCATTGTTGTATCCGTCGCACATGTAATTACCCCCTGTATGGACTAAGTCCATCTGGTATAAATTTAATCCTAAATAGGTCGCTTCTACACCGGGAATAACATCATCGTGCGGCCTGCTCGGTCTGTTATAGGTAAAATCAACAATTCCTAAATTGTTATTTCCATCAATAATAAACCAGGCAGAATAATCTCTGGTCCACCACGAGTCCACAGTCGCAGAAAGAACAGTACAATTGGCGGTATTAACTCCATTTGAATTTAATAAATTCATAATGGTAGTTGAACTTGTGGAGGTAACAACAATTACTTTTCCTGTATTTGCAAGATCTCTTATCACAGTATAAGGCAATCCAAATCCTCCGCTATAAGCAATAATAACAGCTTCAGAAGGTTCGAATTCTGCAATATTTCTTACTGGTGCAGTTGGTATTACTTTTGGAGTTTTAATACTACCCGAAAAATCAATTAGTTTTAATTTGTCTTCATTATTAATGGGGTGTTTTAAACCATTATTAGGCATATCCTCAATGCGTTGAGCCAGGAGGGTGATGTTTGAAACAAATAACAAAAATAAGAATGACAATAGACTATGTTTTTTCATAATTGATTTGATTAGGAATTTTGCAAAGCAAACCTACATGTTTTTTTAAAAATATACAAATCTAAATTTAAATATATGTGGATCCCCTTATTTTGTATATTGTAGTTCATTGTATTTGTGAGTTTTCAGGATTGAGCTTCGGTAAAATGCATTCTATGTGGGGGTTCTCGCCCATTGTAAAGATTATTTTATAAAAGTATTGCTTTTAATTTTAAAGCCAAAATGATGGCTAAACTAAATATACAACGAAGTCTTCCCTCACCATGCCTGCACACAAGACTTCGCCGAGCAGAGTTTCAGCCTGTGTGATTAAAGTCTTTGTCAAATTGCAGGCTGTTTCAAACTTGCCCAACCTCGCAATTCGTTTTTGCAACTCCAGAGGTCATTCTTTTAACTCATAAGAGCTTGTCGCAACTTCTTAACTTGTATTTCATGAATCGTCTAACTAGACTTATCATATATTTACCAATTAACAAATTACTATAATTTATTCTTTTATGAATTTAAAACTTTCCCCGTTAATTGTTAAAAAATAAATCCCGTTATTTAGTGAACTTACATCAATTTGTTTGCAACTGTTAGTTTCAGAGATAATTACCCTTCCACATACATCGGTTATCTTCACATTTAAAATTTGATTTTTAGGATCTGTAATCGTTATTTTATCAATAACCGGATTTGGGCTAAAACCAAATTGATGCTGACTTTCATTTTCAGTAATTGAGGATGATATATCAGGTGCAACCATCACATTAAATGAAGCTCCTATTGGCATATAAATCGAGTTGTCCTCATTGAAAATACTCCAATAGGGTGCATAATAGGTAACACCAACCGGACAATTATTGTAAACACCCGTGTATTTTTGAGTAACGATTAAATGCGCATTTGGATTATTATTTATTGACGGATTATCAATAAAAGTAATATTTGTGGTTGTATTTATTGAAGTTGTTGTATGTGTAAAAGCATTGGCACTAGGTTGTGTAACAAAAACAAAGTAATCAGCATTATAGTACAATGGCGTTGTTGCATCCTCGTCAAAAATAGTCCATTTGTTTATAGATGAATTATACCAAACTCCTGCAGTAGTTGGATGGTTATAAAGGTAAGTGTTGTTTTCAATAAATAAAATGGCATTTGGATTATTATTGGTAGCGGCATTATCTAGAGCAGTCCAATTACTAGAATTGCTTGCTGTATTAATATCATGAATAAAGGAGGTACCATTCATGGTAGGAACAATAATATGATAGGTTGAATTCGGGTTGATAGTTACAGAGTTGTCATCTCCAAAAACCCACCATTTATTAATAGAATAGCTATAATAAATTCCACTGTTAAAATTGCTATACACAAAGTTTGGATCAAACATGGGTGTAATCAGGAAATTCGCTGTCGGATTGTTGTTAATAATTGCATTATCAATAATGCTATAATTAGAATTACAATTTGCTATTGTGGCAGTGTGGGTGAAATAACTGCCAAAATATGCTGTTTGTGCATTTAAAACAACATTATTGCCTAATAAAAATATTGCAACAATAATTATAGTAAATAATTTAATCGTATCGTTTTTCATAATGTAAGGTTTTTTATTTTATTGCAAAGAAAAAATAAAATAATAACCTTCCATTGGAAAAACCCGAAATAAATTAAAGTTCTTCTTGCAATGTACTTTCTTTATTGTCGGCAAAAAATAAACAGCCAGAGCCATTAGAAGCAAGAAAAAGTTGTTTTTTCCTGTTCTTTAAAAAATAATCCGGGGTTACTGAAGTTGCCGCTTTGAATTCGTTAATAAAATGTGATTGGTCGTAGTAGCCATATTTACAAATTAAATTAAACCAATCCAAACCCTCTGTATTACATTGGTAAATTTGTTCAATTATTTGTTGAAACCTGATAATACTGATAAATTCTTTAGGCGAGTTTCCTACGCTTGATTTAAACCAGTTTTCGAGTGTGCGTTCGGTGGTAAAAGTATTATTGGCAAGTATCCTCACATTATGAATGGAGTTTGATGATTGAATCTTTGTAATAACAAGATCCACATAACGGTAGCGATCCGTTTTTTTTTCTGTATTGATTAATTGCTTCGAAAAATATTTATTCAAAATTTCAGCTCTTTTATCATTGTCCGTTGACTCCTCAATTCTGTCAATAGTCTCGCTGAATCCATTTAATTTAAACGCTGTAATGTCAAAAATACAACCCTGTATTTCGTTCATAGGAATTCCAAATAGCTTAAAAAAACCAGTATGGGTAAACATGATGGTAAGACATTCAACACTTTTTTGTAAATCAGGAAGTAGCCAAAGTTCATCGTTCCGTAAACTGAACGGGCTGATTATACCCTGCCTTATTTTTACCGGTTTATTATTAAAAACACCATTGTGTCTTGAACCGTTGAGATAGATAAATATAGTGGTGCAGGAGTTTGATATAACCCGCATTCGCGGCATAGTTGAAGCGTCGGTTACTTTGCAAAACGAATAGTAACTTATGCATGATTCGAGTATAGAAGAAGGTTTGACAATTTGAAGGTTAACCATTTTATAATAATGCAAAGCCAAATATAATATAAAGTAAAGAGAAAAACAAAAGAAGAAATTATACGAATGCCAGCAAATAAATCTGCAATTGTGGAAAAGATGCTAAATCCTAACTGCTCTTCGGGCTTAGAGTTAGGGAAAAAAATAAAATATTAGATTGGGTTTGAGTGTCAGTAGTCTTTAATCATTCTGTTACTTTTTTAATTAATGCACAAAACAATCAAGCCGTTCTTATTCTCAAAACTCAGTTAAATGTAAAGTCATTGTCTTTTTTTATGCATTATTGGTAACTCATTTATATACCCCCCTTTCACCCCCTAAGAGTATATATTTTTTCTTAAATCTGTCATGCTTTATACCCCTTTTATACTTTTTTATTTCTAATCCATCTGTAAATTTCAACTAAATATTTCCAAGCCCCCAAATTATTAGCATAAATTAAATAACCACTCAGTAGAAATACTGATTTTAAAACCTCCCTCCCTCTAAGCAAACCAAAAACCAGCCTTGCAAACCAACAACTGTTGCATAAGGCACAAAGCGCATTTTTTTGCCAATCAATTGATTTTTTCATCATCGCCATTCCCAAGTATTGCCTTTGTAATGGTTCTTTTCTGCTGTTTAAAACAAAGATGAACACCTCTGCTACTTATTTAAGAAACGAAAATGTTCTTTCACTTTCTCAAAATCATACAACATCCTGCCGAAACTTCTCTTTACAAATACACAAATAGCTGGTTTTTAATTATATGCTGCTTTTTCTTGCATAAAAACATGAGAATAAAGCTTAAAAAACATGAAAAAAAGCTTAAAAACATGAGAAAAAGGCTTAATAACATGAGAATAAAGCTTAAAAACATGAGAAAAAAGCTTTAAAACATGAAAATAAAGCATTAAAACATGAAAAAAAGGCTTAAAAACATGAGAATAAAGCTTAAAAACATGAAATTCAAGCTTGAAAACATGAGATTCAAGCTTGAAAACATGAGAAACATGCTTAAAAAACATGAAAACAAGCTTGAAAAACATGAAAACATGCTTGAAAAC
>DYDE01000172.1 GCA_020718065.1 Marinifilum sp.
CTCTACAGTTACGACTGCAAACTACACGACAAATTTAAAAGTTTATATTCCCATAATAAAAAGCCTTCAATGCAGATAAAATAAATCTTACAGCTCACAAATTCTGGCAACATATAACAAAAATGAGCTTTTGTTCATACCTAAAGCCCATTTCAGAAAAAAACTATTTATAAATTTCCTGTTGTCCGCTTTTGATTTAATAATCTGCTCTTTTCTTGTGAAAAATGTTTCTATTTTATAGAATTCAACCCTTCCAAAGCTGTCTTGTCTCCAGGTTGATTTAAAAGTGCTTTGTTAAACAACAATCTGGCTTCATTTACTTTGCCAAGTTTTAAATTAATATATGCAAACAACAACAAACTATCATAATCGAAAGGATATAAATTGATCACTTTTTCAACATACTTATAGGCTGTTGCATAATCTTGTTTCAGATAATAGATATATCCCAATTTATAATTAGCAGTTGAATTTTGAGGATCAATTACAATTATGTCATCATATTGTTTTTTTAAAAGTTCCCAATTACCTAATGAATATAAAGGATAAGTATAACCAAGTTTGGGTTCTATAGCATAAGGCATTATTTTAATTGCCTTCACATAGTATTCTGCAGATTCGGTATAGTTTCCGTTTAAGTAGGAGAGCCAACCCATTCTGAGATTCGATTCGTAAGAACTCTCTGTGTAAACAGCTTTTATTGATTTTATTGCTTTCGTATAATCATAGACCGCTTCATATTTATAACTGCTTGCAAAGGAATCTTGCATGCTTTTATAGTTTTGTGCCTTGGTTTGTATGCAAATAAAAATAGTTGCAATTGCCAGCATTTTAATATTTCTTTTTATAAGTTCCATTTTATACCTCCTGTTATTAAATGATTTTGATAATTTGTATTTATGATCTGGAAATCATCAGGTGAATAGCTATTTTGAATCAAATAGCTCCCTGTGAAATCCCAATATTGATAACCCAATGATAATCTTATTTTTTTATTAAGTTGAGAGAATAAGTTTGCTTCAAACTTGTAATTGATTTTGTCGGTTGTATTATAAACAATCAATGCATTTTTTTCATTAGCATTCTTTAAATTGCCATATGTTGCAGAAATTTCTAACCAGTTATTTTTATAATATTTCAC
Source organism: Marinifilum sp. (assembly GCA_020718065.1). GTDB lineage: Bacteria > Bacteroidota > Bacteroidia > Bacteroidales > CG2-30-32-10 > CG2-30-32-10. The sequence continues at coordinate 1,142 of DYDE01000172.1, forward strand.
TCCTATAAGTTCAGAAAAAATAAAATCACTAGTTATGTTAAGATTGAGCCCTTTTTTATCTTTGTTTCCTCTTGTTGTTGGAGGTGGAGTAGTGGTAATGGTATTCAAATTAATAAAACCGCTGGTTGAATAAAATTTTAGATTACTAAAAGGATATAAAGTTAACAATAATCCAGCCTGAACGTGTTTACTTTCCTCAAAGTTCGAATAAGTGCCAAACAAAGACACATTGGTATTAAGGAAATGTTTAGACAAAGCAAGTGAAGCAACTATTTTACTAATAGAAGTATCTTTATAATCAGTCCCTATTTTATAGTTTAAATAAACATAATGAAAGGCAGGAGTGAGGTTAAATCCTTTTTTCATAAACCAATCAGCATTGATATAATATTCATGCTGATAAATAAGATAATTATCAGTAATCCGAACCATATCTAAAAATTTTACAATTCTAGTATTGTCAATGGTTAGATTGTTATATGCTTGATAAATACTTAATCTTTTTCCAATATCGTGTTGCAAACCCAAATGAAAATAATATTTATCTTTCGCTAAATTTGTTTCCCCATAAATATTTGCCTGTCCATCAATATCAATAGATTTGTTTTTAGTTTCATTATTGCTTAGTATATAACCTCCTTCAGCATAAACTTGAGAAAGAAACTTATTTTCAGATATTTTAATTTTAGACCTAAGCAAATCATTAAAACTTTTTGATAACAACCTTGCTTCTGTTTCTCTGCCAGATTCTATATAGCTATAGTAAAGATATTCCATAGCAAACTCGCTTTGCGAGTTAAATAACAAAGCCTGTTCGAAATGAAAGCTTGCTTTTTGGTATTTTTCTTTTACATAATAAGCCATTCCGAGACGAATACGAAGATAATAGTAATCAATATCATTGTCTATTGCAAGATTTCCCAAATATATCAAACTATCCCAGTTCTGATTTAAGTAAAAACCATATGTTTTATAATCCACGGTTTTGAAATCCAGACTATCTTTATTAGCAAAAGACAAGTTAGATAATAGTAAAAAAGTAATTATAAGTAATGTTAGTCTAAACATGTTGCTTCCAGTATTTTGTTGTTATCTTTAATGATCAGATGAAAATAGCAATCATTTTTTAATGTAAAGCTGAAAGTGGTTTTTTTTCTTACTTGATTAAACACTTTGTATTCTGCTTTGCTTTTAAATTTTATGAAGTTTGTGTTGAGCGAATCGTCAATTCTTTGGTAAATAATGTTATAGTCTGTTTTCATAAATATATAAAAAGGAGCAATAAAGTCCTGTATAACCATCATCAGCTTATTGTTCATCAGATTAACCGGAAACTGATCTTTGATAGTAAGATTTTTATAATACCCCAGCATCATTTTATAAGTTGCCATATAAAAGTAAAACAACAGCGATTTTTTGTTTCCTTCAAAATGCTTAAAGTAAAAAACAGTACCGTCATTAACAAAGTATGCTTTTGCTTTTGTTTTAGCACATTGAATATATGAGTTATTATAATAATCAGTAAACACCTCCCAATTAACTTCTTCTTTTATTTTTGTAGCAAAATCTCTGACAATAACGTTCATTTTTTGGCCAGGGATAAAATGAAAAGCTTTGTTAAGCAGGTTGTTTTTTTCAATATTAGAAATTGATTCACCTTCAGTTGGAATATCAAATTGCCTGAATTTATAATCATTCTCCTTTTGTGAAATATAATAGCTAAGCGGAAACTTTAATGTTTGTGAACCTATATGAGGAGTTGCCTGAAATTGAAAATGCAGATGAGGTTCAGGTGATCTTCCAGAGTTTCCACAAGCAGCAATAATATCACCTTTCTTCACAACATCTCCCTTTTTTACTTTGATACTGTCCTTTTTCAAATGACTTAGTTTGCTGTAAAGAAAAGCTGCATGTTTAATAACAATGGTATTTCCCCAGTTTTCATTCAGATTAACATCTCCAATTTTGTTGTCATTTACAGAGTTTATAACTTCCTCCACTATTCCTTCGGCTGGAGCAATAACAGGTTTGCCGAAACAATAAAAATCTTCGTTGTTTAAACCCGGATAAGCATATGTTTTTTTGTTTTCATCTTTAATTACAAAATCCCAGGCATGTTGCCATTCAGCCTGATGGGTAATGCTTCCGTTTTGTCCTTGCGAAATATGCCATTTGCCCCAAAAAGGAAGAGATACTGGAAAATAATACATGTTTCTGAAACGGTTTTTGCTGTTGTGATGTAAGTAAAGGTTTTGTTCGGGTGAATTATATTGAAAAACTACTTCTTCAATGAGAAGTGTACTCTTTGCTCTGAATTTTAAAACATATAAGAAAAGTATTACAATTACATTAAAAGGCAAAGAATAGATAGAAAGCTGATATACCATAAAGACCCTGTTCGATCCTGCTGTTACAATTGCAATAAGGGGAACCAAAAGAATTACCCAAAAATAGGATGACCGTGAAGGAATAATAAAATAACCTCCAATTGCAATGGCGGTTAATATAAAGTTAAATCCTATAAAGCAATAATCATATTCATTAAGATTTACACCAATAAACAAATTAAATAAATATGCTGTATAGAATCCAAGCAAAGATAGAGTAAATGCTATTCTGGAATATAATAGCAAACCCAATGCAATGACCATGCCGGCTATTAAAGAATATTGAAAGAAGATGGCCCCCAACGATTTAAAATAAATAACAAGAGAAATAGGGATGTTTAGAGAATTCATTTGATTGTACTTATTTACAAGATTCATGCCTCCTACATTGTATATCTCATTATAAACAAACAACCCATGTTCACTTAGTTTTAACGATTGAAAATTATAAGTAGCAATAAAAAATAACCAAATTGAAAACAGAAATGGCAAACTGAGAAAAGGTAACGCATATTTACCAATAATTCCTTCCAGCGATATGGTTAAAAAGAAAGTAAATATAGCAGATAATAATAATAATAGAAAAAAGGCCATTGTTAATTCATAAGTTATCCCCAATCCCAAACCAACAAGCAAACTATTAAATGCATAACTACCTTTACTAATGGAAGCTTCGTTGTATCCCATCCAATAAGCAATAAAATTGGTAAATACAACAGCAATTAACCCACTGATACCTGCATTGATATTGATAAAAGTTGTGAGCATTATTAATAGTGCAAACAGCTTATTGTTCGAAAAAAACACAGTGGAGTAACTGTTTAATGTGCTATTTATAAATAGTTGCCTGTATCTGATCATTAGTATTACTCTTGTCTTTAATTTATTAAAAATATAAATATTAACACTTGTTCACAAAGATGTATTTTTTCAAATCTTTATGAACAAGTGTTTTCATTGAATTTTTCTATATCTATACTTATTTCAAATCCAATTTTTTTAAATATTCTGGAACTTTTTCTAGCGAATTTATCACTTTATTGGTTTCGTTTTCTCTTATTATGTGAACATTTTCCTGCATATCTATTAACACTATTTTTGGACGAAGTGTAATAAATTGCATCCATTGTGTTACGTTGTATGCTCCAACACAATGAGCAACAACATTATCTCCCTTGTTTAGTAAGGGTAAATTAATATTATCACGAATAATATCAATATTCATGCACAAAGGACCATACAAAACAGTATCTTCTGTATAATGAGTGAATTCTTGTGCAGGTGTAATTTTATGTTCATACCAAAATGAAGTGAACAAAACATTTACACCAAAATCAAGAATGGTTGCTCTTTTTCCTGCAGATAATCTTTTGTTTGCCACAACAGATCCGACAAGATAACCTGCATCGTCAATCAATGCTCTTCCCGATTCTAAAATAAGAGTTGGCATATGTTCAGGATTTAATGCAGAACTAATTAATGCTGTAGAAATAGCTTCTGCATAATCATCAATAGAAGGGTTGGTATCTATTCCTGGAAGAAATGAACCTTTTAATGTGTTTTTTGAAGCAAAGCCACCACCTAAATCAATATATTTAATAAAATGACTATATTTTTTTTCAATATTAATAGCTAAATCAGATAATTTATAAGCAGCTACTGCATAAGCATTTGGACTGAGCATAAAAGTACCTATATGACAATGCAAACCCACCAAATCAAGCTTTTTTGAAAGCATAATTTTGTTCAGTGCATCCCATGCTTCACCATTTTCATAATTAAAACCAAAACGATCCCACATTGGATAAACACCTGTATCCATATTTACACGAATGGCAACCTTTGGCTTTTTCTTCAATTCTTCAGCCAAAAATATGATTGAATATAATTCTTCTGAATGATCTATATGGATCAAAGAATCATTTTTAATAGCCTTTTTCAAGTCTTCTTCTGATTTGTCCGGACCGTTAAATATAATTCTGTTTCCAATTACTCCTGCTTCAATCGCCTTATCATATTCAAACCCAGAAACAACTTCAGCCCAGCTACCTTCCTGATGAAAAATATTGCATACTGCGTTCAGGTAATTTGTTTTATAAGACCATGCAAACTGAACTTTTGGATACCTGGAACTAAATGCCCTTTTTGCGTTTCTGATATTATTTCTTATTGTTTTTTCAGAAAAAACAAATAAGGGACTACCATAATTTTTAATAAGATCCTTCACTGCAACTCCATCAATATATGGCATAGGTGTATATTCTGTTCTCATTCCAAATTTATTCGGAACTCCTGTTTCTAATTTCTTAATTAAAGGTCTCTCATACCTTATTTTTTCTATATGTTTCATCTTTATTATTTTTTATAATTCACCATAAGTTGTAATGTGTTCAAATTCACTAAGGTCAACAATCAAATCGTAGGAATATCTAATAAACATTTTTCCTACTTTAAATGATGTAAAGGGTTTTACTTCAATTCCAAGCGCAAGTTTTACCAGTGCTTCGGGTAAGTTTTGACCAGCACCTACTGCAAGATATACCCAAGCAGGTATTCGTGGATTGATTTCTAAAAGAAAATATTTATTATCTGTTGTTTTCATTAGCTCAAGCTCCATACCACCACGCCATTTGGTTTTTTTTATTAGATCATGGGTCATTTTCAATAGTTCTTTTTCATCAATAGCAATTCCTGCCCATGCTTTTCCTTTATCTGTAATAAATTGTTTACGCATAGGAACTGCCCCAATGGTATTCCCTTTTCCATCACCTAATGCAATTACGTTGTATTCAGAACCATTGACAAACTGCTGGATAATAATTGGTGCCCCCCACTTAGAAGCAATTTTATTGAAATAAGTAACAACTTGTTCGGGATTATGAGCGATATATGCATCATAATATTTTCCTTTTACAACAACAGGATAAGTAAATTCAGAGGTAAGCTTGTATATCTCATTAACCGTATAAATAGCTTTTGCATAAGGCACGTTTATCTTGTATTTCTTACCAAAATCAGAAAGATTTATTTTATGTCTTTCCTCGAATTGGTCAAAAGTTGGCAAGAAAGTATGTATTCCCATATATTTCAACTCGTTTTCAAGTTTCATAAAGGAATATAACTCTGCATCAAAGTTGGGTATAAGCACATCTATTTTTTCTATTTGGTTGATATATTCAAGGCGTGAAAGTAGATTTTCTTTACCCGCAGATGGGTAAGAAATATGATAGGTCTTATCTACCAGATCATGCATATATATTCCAGGCTCAAGCGATTCGTATGAAAAACCAATAATGCGAACTTGAAAATATTCTGATTCTCGCAAAGCTCTGATGACTGGTATACCAGGTCCAGGATTGTCTGTAGCATTTAGTCCGGTTACGGCTATTGTTACTTTTTTCTTTTTCATCTTCTTTATTCTGCTAAATGAAAGTGAGTTAACATACCTACAAAATCGTAAAAATCCTTTTCAAAAACAGTTTCTTCTGTTTGGTATTTCTCAATTATTTGCTTTTTGATGGTATCTTTGTCCTTTTCTTCTTTAAGCAAAGTAATGATTTCAACACCAATCGGATTAACAGTAAATGATTCACCTGTAGAGGGATTGAATATAAACCCCGAATCGCTGATTGCTATATTCTTCTTAATTTTCATATAAATAATTTTAAAATTATATTTATTGCTTTCTTAAAGGTTATACACTGAATTTTGTTTTCACCCTTATTGAAAACTTAAATATTCTTAAATAATTTTAACAATGCGCTAAAGTATAAATTTATAAAATAAGTTCTTTAATAAAAATGGTTTAAACAAATAACATTCCTTGGGATAGTAACTCAAATGTTTTGAAGTATATTTTAATTACTATTTTTCTTTAATTCGAAATGTTAATGTTTTTATGTATTATACCAAGTTGCGTTCTAATATAG
>DYDE01000032.1 GCA_020718065.1 Marinifilum sp.
TAAAGAGTATAATTTCCCTTTTCAATTATCTAATGCGTAATCTGGGATAAAGGTAATCGTTTTTTTTTTAAGATAGTTTTGTTTAATAAGTTTATTTTATTTTTTATTGATAACAAATGCATTTTCAGGGATGTTTTTGTTTGTTATAGGAAAATTTAATACGATAACTCTTTCATTTTCTTTTGCTTCAATCAGTGTAATGTGTTCTGTTTCGTTGCCATCAGTTAGTAATAGTTGCCCATCGATACTAATGATAAGATATTCGTCTTTGTTTGTTAGTGCAACCTTTTCTCCGCTGCCATTCCAATTGCGATAGTACTCCAAAGTTTCGTTTGGCTGAATAAATGTTAAATTGTTGTTTTTAAACTTGCTTATCAATGCCGCTTTATCCACTTTTTTGTCAGGATTTATTTGTCTTTCATCAATTACTTCGCGATATGGTTTTTTATAAATACCCCATTGGTTGGGATAAAAAACTTTCCAATAATCGCTAAGGTCTATACCTATAATCTTATTGCTTTTGTTTTTTATAGTATATTTCATCAGAAAGTTTTGGTAATTGGGAGCGTGGTAGATTGCTTTTTCTACATACACTTCAACAAAAGTTCCTTTATAAATTAATTGTTCTGAATCTGTTTGTTTCTTAGTTGCTGAAACAAAAAGCAAAGTAATGAGAATGATGTAGATAGCTTTCATGATTAATTATAATAATACATACACAAATTTAAAGAAAGTTAATGATGTTTTATTATTTAATGAAAATTATTGTCTGGATAATATTTTATTTTTCTCAGTTGAGAATTGCAATCATTCATTTGATAATTCAGGAAACTTAGTTGATGATTTCTTAATCTTAGTTAACCAAAACGGATTACTATTTAACCAAATCTGACACTCCGTTGACCCAACCGGTTTACTAGTTGACCAAAACTTACACTCCGTTGACCAAACCAGTTTACTAGTTGATCAAAAAAGTTTACTAGTTGACTAAAAAAGTTTACTAGTTGACCAAAACTTACACTCCGTTGACTCAAACAGTTTACTAGTTGACCCAGCCATTTTACTAGTTGACCAAAAAGCACCAATAAAATCATAAAGGACGATACTTTGGTGTAATCTAAGTTTATAAAACAATCAACTAATTGTTTAAGATAATCGAAAAGTGAAATAAAAACAATAACGGAATAAACTTTAGCGCTATTTAACTGAATGAAATCATCAACTAAGAATTAAATAGCAATAAATAAACAAATTCTATAATCAACTAAATGAATGTTTACATAAAATAGTGTTCCATTCCGAATATTTAAGAATAATGTTTTATTAAAAAGTTTTACATTTGTAATAAATAAATAAAGTAAAAGAGCATCTTTTGCTTAATAAACTTCAAATAGTGTTTAATCCAATACGTTTTTAAATAATATTTTAGGAAAGTAACAGTTTATACAACAAAAAAATCAACATTAAAGTATAAAAAGTATTTTTGACAAAACAACTGTAAAATATAAGAACAGAAATAAATAAGTATTAATAAAAAAAATAAAAAAAATGCAAACAAAAAACCGAATTTTAGTTTATGCCATAGTAATTATGGGAATGTTTTTTATACTTTCAAATGCATGCAAAAAGAAAGACGAACCAGATCCTGTACCTGGTCCTGTAGCTACACTCACTACAACTGAAGTTACCAATGTGATATTGAATACTGCAAAATCTGGTGGAACAATTAGTTCTGATGGTGGAGTAGCTATTACAGAAAAAGGTGTTTGTTGGAGCACAGGTCAAACACCAACCATTGCCGACAGCAAAACAAGTGATGGAACTGGAACTGGAGCATACACAAGTATAGTGAAAGGTCTTTTGCCAGCTACTACTTATTATTTAAGAGCATACGCAACAACAAGCAATGGAACAGCTTATGGTTCTGCTGTATCTTTTACTACAATGTTAAATAAAGTTACTGACCTTGATGGCAATGTTTATACAACTGTTGAGATAGGTAATCAGATTTGGATGGCCGAAAACCTAAAAACAACTCAATTTAATGATACTACTGCCATACCTTTGGTAACTGATAATGGTTTTTGGTCAATTCTGGGAACTCCTGGTTATTGTTGGTACAATAATGATCCTGCAAATAAAACCGCTTATGGAGCAATATATAATTGGTACGCAGCAAGCAGTGGGAAATTAGCTCCGATTGGCTGGCATATAGCAACCGATGCTGAATGGACAGTAATGGAAAACTATCTTAGTGCCAATGGTTATAATTGGGATGGTACAACATCAGGAAATAAATTAGCTAAAGCATTAGGAGCAACAACCGGTTGGGCTCAAAGCCCTGTAGAGGGGTCTGTTGGAAATACTGATTACCCAACCAAGAGAAATCTGACAGGGTTTTCTGCTCTTCCAGGTGGTTTTCGTAACCAATCAGGTGCTTTTTCCAACCTGGGAAGTTGGGGTTACTGGTGGTGTTCTTCTGAGAGTTCAGTAAGTTTTGGAATTAATCGAAACATAGCCTACTTTGGATGTAGTTTGCAGAAAGAAAGCCCTAATAAAAATTTAGGTTATTCAATCAGATGTGTTAAAGATTAAGATTGTACTATAATATAAGAGGGCTTCTAAAAATTAGATTTTTTGAGGCGGACAAAATTTTAAAACCGGAGTTTACATTAGTAAATGAGGATTTTAATCCCGATTAATCGGGAGAAGTCCAACGAAGAAAAAGCAATTTTTAGAAGTCCCGATAATAAAATATGCTCAGCTTTGTTCTGATTTAAACTTAAAAAAAACAATCTTAATTTTTAAGATTGTTTTTTTTTTGAATGCAACATACACTTAACAATTGAAAAAAATAATCTACCAAAATATAAAAAAGAGCAATATTAACAAAATAATTCTCCTCCAAATAGTTTGATTTATTTGCTATTTTGTCTTTTGGTGCTATTGTGGCATTGATTTTTTATCACAAAAAAAAGTTGAAAGAGTTTAATATTAAAGAACAAAATATACAATTTAAGATTATGAAAGAATGTATTAAAACCAAAAACCTTGTCAATTGCAACTGTACCTACGAACCGTGCAACCGGAAAGGCAATTGTTGCGAATGTATAAATTATCATCGCAATTCGGGTGAAATGCCTGCCTGTTATTTTTCAAAGGATGATGAAAGAACTTACGACCGTTCTATTGAAAAATTTATTTCGGCATATAAAGAAAAGAATAGAAGATAATAAATTAATAAATATAAAGAAAGCATTACTTTTTTATTCTTTTGAAAAAGACAAAACATAGGTTTATATGATTTTCCATTTATTGTATTGAGGGAAATATAATCAAAACAACTTTATTTGAATAATAGACTATTGATATTAAAGAAATGAATTAAAAATAGTTTCTTGTACTCATTTCTAAATAAGGGATATCAGAGTAGTATAATTAATTATTTAAATAAATTCATCAAGAATGCCTTTGCCCTGACGAATGATTTTAAATTCATCGGTAGTGCAATCAATCACAGTTGAAGCCACAAAACCACCTATTCCGCCGTCAATAACTATATCAACAAGGTTTTGGTATTTTTCATAGATCAATTCGGGGTCAGTAGTGTATTCTATAATGTCATCTTCATCGTGAACAGAAGTTGACATAATAGGATTGCCCAATTCCCTTACTATTTCTATAGCAATACTATTATCCGGAACGCGAATCCCAACAGTTTTCTTTTTCCCCTGAAAAAGCTTAGGAACATTATTGTTGGCATTAAGTAAAAAAGTAAAAGGACCTGGTAATACTTTTTTCATTATCTTGTATAAAGGAGTACTAATGGGTTTGCAATAATCAGATAAATGACTTAAATCTGAACAAATAAAAGAGAAATGAGTTTTTTCAGGTCTTATACCTTTGATTGCTGCAATCCTTTCAACAGCTTTCTGCCTCGAAATGTCACAACCTATTCCATAAACGGTATCTGTTGGGTAAATTATTACTCCTCCGTCTTGCAAACATTCAACTATGGTTTTAATTATCTTAGGATTGGGATTGTCGGGGTATAATTTCAGAAACATAAGAGGTTGTTTTTAAATAGCTCCTTTAATAACATTTTCATTCCAGAAAATATTGTCAACAATTATAGTTTCATTGTTATTGTTGATGGTAAAAGAAACACTAATTTCATATTTGTCAGGCCCGCCAGGATGAACGCAATTGGTAAAATCTCGTCTGTCGTCCATTTTCATTTTAAACTTAAAGGAAACACTTTCGTCTTTTAGTGGAACGGAACTTTTAGCAATATAAATATTCATTTGATTTACATCAGGGAAGGCAATGCTGTCAACGGTGCTATAGTCAATTGGCTCTTGGGATGCTGTTCGCAAATAATCAACCGAAAGTGCATCAAGAACCTTAATATCGAAGCCAACAACATATTTATCTAATCCCGAAGAATAAGTATAGTTTTTCCATTTAATATCACTGAATGTATCGCCCATTTTTTTATTGCAGGTATCTCTGCAGGCGCTCATAAAAATTAACAAAATCGGTAAGAAAAGAAGTATAATTAATATGTAAAATTTCTTCATAGATTAACTTTATAGATTACAAATTTAATAAAAAAAACTCAAAATTTACAATAATGGAGTTTTAATACATATACAAATATAATAATGTACATACAATTGAAAACACATACTCCATTTATTAATAAAAAATGTAAATTTGTACTGAATAAATTTTAAGAAAAATGCCAAAAATTCTAATTATAGACGATGAAAAAAGCATACGCAGCACTTTGCGTGAAATTCTGGAATACGAGAAATATGAAGTGGACGATGCTGTTGACGGGATAAGTGCTTTAGAAATGATAAAAAACCATACATATGATGTTGTCTTATGCGATATTAAGATGCCTAAAATGGATGGAATCGAAGTTTTGGATAAAGCACTGGAAATTAGTCCCGACTCCACAATAGTTATGATTTCTGGCCATGGTAATATTGATACTGCTGTTGAAGCAATTAAAAAAGGAGCATTTGATTTTATATCAAAACCATTGGATTTGAATCGTTTGTTAATAACTATTCGAAATGCAATGGTTAAAACAGATCTTGTGAAAGAAACCAAGGTTTTAAAGAAACAAGTTAGTAAAAACTATGAGATGATAGGAAATTCTCCTGCTATTTCTAAAATAAAAGAGCTTATTGAAAAAGTTGCTCCTTCTGATGCAAGGGTTTTGATAACAGGAAGTAATGGAACGGGAAAAGAACTAGTCGCACGTTGGTTGCACGAGAAAAGTCATAGAGTTAATGCACCTTTTATTGAGGTTAATTGTGCTGCAATTCCTTCCGAATTAATAGAAAGTCAGCTTTTCGGACATGAAAAAGGAGCTTTTACATCAGCAATCAAACAACGCAAAGGTGACTTTGAGCTTGCTAGCGGAGGAACTCTGTTTCTTGATGAAATTGGGGATATGAGTTTGTCTGCCCAGGCAAAAGTTTTAAGAGCTTTACAGGAAAATAAAATAACCAGAGTTGGAGGAGAAAAAGAAATACCTGTAGATGTCCGAATAATTGCAGCGACAAATAAAAATATTGTAAATGAAATAGAAAAATCTAATTTCAGAGAAGACTTATACCACCGCTTAAGTGTAATTTTAATTCATGTACCTGCTTTAAATGAACGTACTGACGACATTCCCTTGCTTATAAATTATTTTATTGAAAAAATATGTGTTGAGCATGGTATGGTTTTGAAAACATTCTCAGACAATGCAATGGCAGAAATGAAAAAAATAAAATGGACAGGTAATATAAGAGAATTAAGGAACGTTGTAGAGCGTCTAGCGATATTATGCGAAAAAAATATTACAGATAAAGATGTGGCAATGTATGCCCAGCCATTAACAAAATAATAATTTATTAAAGAATATCTTTTAATTCGATAAGAGAAGTTATTTTATATGTAGCAGTTTCATTATTAATAGTTTTTTCAGGATTAAATAATACCTGATCCATTCCAACAGATTCAGCTCCTTTAATATCTACTTCAAAATCATCACCAATCATAAGACTTTCATTAGCATTAGCCCCTGCTTTATTAAGAGAATATAAAAAAATATTTTTATCAGGTTTCATAAAACCGGTTTCTTCCGAAAGAATTACCTCAGTAAAATATTTTATAATGCCAGTATGATTGAGTTTTAGATATTGTACTTCCTTAAAGCCATTAGTTATGATGTGAATTTTATATTTTAAATGTAAATATTCAAGTATTTCTTGAGTGTAAGGAAATAAATTCTTTTTCAAAGGGCTTAATCTAATGTAATCAACAGCCATACTCTCAACTAATTCTTCATTTTTAATGCCAAATTCTTTTAATGTTAAAGCAAATCGTTCTGTTCGCAATGCATCTTTTTTAACCAATCCTTTTCTATAACCATCCCAAAGGACATTGTTGTTATATTCATATATCTTTTGAAAAACATCAAAATTATTTCCATTAAGAATAGGTTGTAGATGCTTAGAATATATATCTTTTAAAGTTTCAAAAGAATTGGTTTTCAAATCCCAAAGGGTTTTGTCCAGATCGAAAAATAAGTGTTTATAGAGTTTTGAGTTCATTTTAAAATTGTAATTCAAATAATTTTGCAAAAGTATTAAAATCTTTTTTAAAAGACTCAATTGTTATACCTTTGTTAAGTTTTAACTTTAAAAACTTATGACCGTCGATATATTTATACCTTGCTTTATAGACCAGATATTTCCTGATACAGGAATAAATATGGTTAAAGTACTTGAGAAATTAAACATTGAAGTTAATTATAACGAAAACCAAACTTGTTGTGGTCAAATGGCATTTAACAGTGGGTTTTGGGATGAAGCAAAATGTATGGGTGAGAAGTTTATTAGAGATTTTTCAAGTAGCAAGTATGTTGTGGCACCATCTGCATCTTGTGTTGGAATGGTTCGGAATTATTATCCTGAAATGTTTCTTAATACATCATTACATTTAGAATACAGGCAACTTCAAAAAAATCTTTTTGAATTTACAGACTTTTTAGTAAATGTATTAAAAGTAACAGATATTGGAGCTGAGTTTAATGGTGTTATTACTTACCATGATTCTTGCGCTGCATTAAGAGAATATGGTATAAAAGAAGAACCAAGAACCTTGTTAAAGAATGTAAAAGGGTTGGAAATAAGAGAAATGAAAGATAATGATGTTTGTTGTGGGTTTGGTGGAACTTTTTCAGTTAAGTTTGAACCAATATCTACCGCAATGGCAGAACAAAAGGTTCAAAATGCGTTAGATACTGGTGCAGAATACATAGTTGCCACTGAATCTTCTTGCCTAATGCAGCTCGATGGTTACATTAAAAAGCATAAAATTCCTTTAAAAATCAAACATGTTGCTGATATTTTAGCTTCTGGTTTATAACAAAAAACTCCGAATAATTTATTCGGAGTTTTTTGTTAGTTTTAACCTCTGCTTTTAAAGAACCAGATTGCTCCACCAATTATAGCCAGTATCATTAGAATAAACAATGTAATCTTAATCCAACTCCATGGACGTTCACCTTGAACTTCCCCAGTTCGGGCATTTACCAGAAAACGATAAACTTTATTATTAAAATTATATGCACTTATCCATATTGGTAATAATAAATGTTTAAAAGTAACATCATTATAAGTGGTGTTTGTTGAATGTATTCTTTGTTCATCTCCACCAATATCTTTCGTTACGAGTTGCCTGATTGTTTTATCCATAATAACCTTAGCTTCTTCGTAACCTGTTTTTACATCTACTTGATAACTTTCAGTTTTAAACCCACTTAAATATTTTTCACTGAATGGTGTAAGGTTCTGTAAATCCCATGGTTCAAGTGCATCAGCATATTTTTTAGGAAGAGATTTACTAGCAAGTACCATAACATCATCAAAAAATTTCACAACTGTTCCACTAACACTTGCCCAACTGGTATGTCTTACTTGTCTTGTTTTAGTAACTTGTTGTCCATTTTCAGTTGTAGTATATGATTCGGTTGTATAATAATAAGTCCCTCTTTCTCCACTATATCTTGTTGTGGTATTTGAGTCATAAGTCCAATAAGGAATATAAATACCAACAAGTTTTTCTATATTTTGAATCTTACTTTTAAGTGCAGAAGGAGCAAACCATAGTTTTTTAACCCAGGTTCTGAACAATTCCATCGCTTGTTTCTGCTCAATTTTAAAAGGAAGTAACGATTTTGGTTTAATAAGACTACTAGTGCTTCCACTTGAGATAACTAAACTTACACCACAAAATGGACAAGAATCTGAAGTAACATTTGGTTTTAATGTAGAAACTGCACCGCAACTCGTGCATTTTACAGTTGCAACTTCTATTTTTTCTTCGTCTTTTAATTTGTTATTAACAAAATCAACAAAATTTATTTCTTCAATTTTTTCGTGTTCTGGAGAAACTTCAATAATATTTTCTGTTCCACAATGTTCGCAAACCAAAGCATTAGTGCCGGGTTTAAATTTAAGAACCGATGCACAATTTTTACATTTGAGTTCTTGATTGGTAACGGTTTCTTTAGTATTAAATTCTTCCATATTTATATAAATATTATGTTTTAACTTAATTGTTCAATAAATATTAAGCCGTACAATTTTATTGTACGGCTGGCTTATTAAAAAAAAGAAATGTTATGAAGCTGGAGGAGGAGGGGGAGGTGGTGGCGGCATTTGATTAAACAAATTTGTCATTTCTGGCACCTGACCTGCTTGTGTCCATTGAGCCATTCCTTGTTTCCAAACCATTGTTTCTTTAGTAACACTGCCAGATTGAACCATTTGCATTAAAGTTTGCTCATTAAATGGACCTGCTTGCTGCCCATTAACCATAGCAAAAAACTGAATTACTGGTGGGGGAGGAGGCATAGCTCCACCTTGGTTTTGAGGGTTTTGAGGATTAAACTGAGTTGGTTGATACATATTTCCCATTTGATTTGCCATAGCAAATCCCATACCCATACCAACACCGGCACCAGCCATTCCGCCAGGATTATTTGCAGCAGCTTCCATAGAATTTGCAGCCTGGTATTGTGCATAAGCACCTAAATTACCAATAACTCCCATACTTGTGCGTTTGTCCATTGCTTCTTCAACTTCTGGTGGTAAAGAAATATTACCTACAAGGAACTTGGTAATTTCAATACCATATTCTTCAAATTCAGGAGTAATTTTTGTTGTAACTTCTTTTGAAATTTCATCATATTTTGCTGCCAAATCAAGTACTGGTATCTTGCTTTCTCCAAGAAAATCAGTAAAACGAGTAATAATTACGTTTTTTAATTGTTCTGTTATCCCATCTGTTGTGAAATGAGGATTAGTACCAGAAATTTCTTTTACAAATTTTGCAGGATCTTTCACTCTCATTGTATAGCTGCCAAAAGCTCTGATTCTAACAATTCCAAAATCGGCATCACGCATCATAATTGGGTTTGGAGTTCCCCATTTGAGATCTGTAAAGTTTTTGGTATTAACAAAATAAACTTCAGCTTTAAATGGACTGTTGAATCCGTATTTCCATCCTTTCAAAGTAGAAAGAATTGGTAGGTTGCTAGTTGAAAGAGTATAAGTGCCTGGTTGAAATACATCAGCAAGTTTCCCTTCATTCACAAATACGCATGCTTGCGATTCTCTACATATAAGTTTCGCACCATTTTTTATTTCGTTATCATCATGTTCTCGTCTAAAACGATACACTAGGGTATCGTTTGATGGATCCAGCCATTCAACGATGTCAATTAATTCGCCTTTTAGTTTATTAAATAGTCCCATAATTTTATAATTAAATTAAAATTCATTTTTTTATTACTCACAAATTTAGTAAAAATAATTATTAAAAAGATTCAAATAATGTTAAATTTTTATTTAGTGTTTGCTTTTATACTAAATTATGATTAGGTTTGTGTTTGAAATAATAAAAAAAACTGACTTTGATTTACTTTTTCAACAAAAGTTTTTCTATTATCCTCTTAATTGTGTTTTTGTTCTCTTGTGGACGAAATTCCACCAAGGTACCGCTAAGGTTTGCTGAAATCTCGTTTTCTACATCTGGTAATTGGATTTTTATTAAACTAAGAATTAACAATTCTGATAGTTTAAATTTTATTATTGATTCTGGAGTTGATGAAACGATTATAAATAAAAGAACAGCCGAACTACTAAATTGTAAATTTGATAAAAAAGCTAATTTTTCAGGTGCTTTAGGGAGTGATTCTGTTTGTTTTTCCGAAAATAATACTATTGAAGTTGGTAATCTTAAGATAGACAGTATAATTCTAGGGCAGGTACCTTTGGAAAATTTAGAACAAACATTTGGAGTTACAATTGATGGTTTCATTGGGGAAGCTTTATTTAAAAGATATGTTGTAAATATTGATTTTGAAAAGGAAAGAATTCAATTATTTCTGGATGAGAAAAATTTCATTCAAAAGGATTCATTGTTTTCTATCGATTTGAAGATAATTTCAAAGGTGCCTGTTATTAAAACAGAGTTTATTATTAATAATTTTGATACAATGTTTGGAAGATTTATGGTTGACCTTGGTTATAGAAATTCAATAGCTTTTAACACTCCTTTTGTAAACAAAAACAATTTAATTGCTAAAATAGATAATTATTATTCTTTTAATGCAACTGGAATTCTTGCAGAGGGAAAATCATATATGGCTCGCTTGAAATCTTTTATTTTGGGTAATCAAAATTTAAATAATATCACATATATGGTAAGTCTATCTTCTTCTGGTACTCTATCTACTGATGAATATGATGGAATTATTGGTATGGATGTCTTAACACGTTTTTCCTCTGTTTGTTTTGATTATAGAAATAATAAAATGTATTTGGGCAAATACATTTATATTGCGGATAGTATATATAGTGATGTTAATTGTTCTGGACTTGAATTAAAAAAGTTGGCAAATTCTTCAATTATTATAAATGCTGTTTACAATAATTCTCCTGCTATTGAAGTTGGACTCAAGAAAGGCGATGAATTAATTTATATTAAAGGAACAAGTGTTAATAGTTTAGAATTAACAGAAGTAAAAAAAATACTTAGAGAAAAAGGTAAGACTATTGATATTCAGGTTAAGCGAGGTTATAAAAATCTTAATTTTAAATTAAATCTAAGAGAACTTATTTAAAAATATTAAAATGAAAAAGATAATCTATAAGTTACTTCTCACTTTTTTTTGTTTTTATTCATTTCACAATTATATAATTTGCCAAAATAATTACGATTTGGAGGGTTTGGAATTAGTATCGTCTAAAAGTCTAATAGAAACAGTTAAGTATTTATCATCTGATAAACTGGAGGGTAGATTGGCAGGAAGTGAAGGATATAAAAAAGCAGCTATATATATGGCTGAAAAGCTAAAATCATATAATATTAAACCTTTTGCTGATAGTACATACTTTCAGCATTTAACCATGGAATATAATTGGATTTTTGCTCCTTGTAAATTAAATCTAATTGAAGAGGAAAAAATAGTGAAAGAATATAAGCTAGGAGAGGATTTTATTTGTAGAGGTTTTACGGGTTCTGGTCATTGTATAACATCAGTAGTGTTTTGTGGATATGGGATTTCCAAACCCGAAATAGGCTATGATGACTACAATGGAATTAATGTTAAAGGCAAAATAGTAATGGTTTTTAAGCCTATTCCCATATGGAAAATAAATAATTTAGACTGGGGAGAGATATCAATAAGAAAAAAAGTAGAATATGCATTTCAACATGGTGCAGTTGGCATACTTTTTGTTTCTCTTCCAAATGATAAAAAACCACAAAAAACAATAGGAAGTGTAATGCATGGTGTGGGTATTCAAAATGAAAATTTCCCACAAATGCATATTAGTATTCCTTTGGCAGAAGAGGTTTTTGATAAAACAAATAAAACAATAAAAATAATTCAGAATATTATTGATTCAACAAAAACGCCCTATTCTTTTAGTTTAAATAGAATAATAGAAATGGAAGTTAATGCTGAATATAAAAAAGAGCAGCCAACGATGAATATAGTAGGTATTATAGATGGAAGTGACCCGAAATTCAAAGACGAATATTTAGTTATTGGAGCTCATTTAGATCATGTTGGAAAACAAGCAGATGAAATTCTTTTTCCTGGAGCAAATGATAATGCTTCTGGTTCTGCAGCAGTTATAGAAATTGCTAAAGTTTATGCAAAAAACAAAATTAAACCAAAGCGTTCTATCATTTTTGTTCTTTTCACCGGTGAAGAGCAAGGAATGGCTGGTTCTGAATATTTTGTAAATCAACTACCTGTTCCTGTCGAAAAAGTTATAGCTATGTTCAATTTAGATTGCATTGGGTATGGCGATAGCATTCAAATAGGCAATGGGAAAAGTTCTCCAAAATTATGGTATTTAGCTAAACAAACAGATTCGCTTTATACTAAAATGATGGTTGAGCCGACTTGGAGCGGCGGTGGAGCTGATGCTACAGCTTTTTATAAGAAATCTATTCCTTGTATTTATTTTGTTTCAACGAATGGCTATGAGCATTTGCATTACATGACCGATACATACGGAACTCTAAATACAGTTCTCTTTGAAAAAATAACCCGATTGGCTTATCTTATTTCTCTTCAAGTTGCCAATGGCTATTACAATAAAGAAATTGTATTGCAATAGATATCAATTTTTTAAAAGAAGTTTTTTAGAAAATCACTTTTTTATAATTAAAAAATTTGTTTTTATCTATTTTTTAAAATAAATTTGTCAGAACAAAAAAATTAAAATTAATTTAGTAATAACCCAAAATTAAAAAAGCTATGAAATTAAAATCCCTAATTGCTGTAATTATTACTGTTTTAACAGTAAATTTTGCAAAAGCTCAAGTAACTACCGACTATTACAAATATTCTGAAGTGATCTTTTGCGAAGAAGTTTCTGATGGTAGTCCTGTAAATCCTTCTTCATCTTTTACAATAGGTGAAAATGGAGGTTATGTTACCGTTCAGGTAGATAATGGCAAAGCAATGAAAACTTTAGAACTAGTAGTTGATGTATGGAAAAAATCAAGTAGTGGTGATTATGATAAATTCATTGAAACTAAGAAATATACAATTAAATCTACTTGGAATGCACCATTTTTTGAATATACTTTCTACAAAGCTGGTAAATATAAACTTGCAATTTATAATGAAGATGAAGTTTATATTAATACTGGTTATGTTACAATTAACATGAAATAATAAGTTTAATTTTTAGAAAAAAGGGCAGCCAAAAGCGCCCTTTTTTTTTGATATAAAAGATAGAAAAAACTAAAATTATATTTAACATTGTAAATTATTAAATTTGGGTTTAAAACAGTTAAGATAAATTTATTATATATAAAAACATCAAAAATGAAAAAAAGAGCATTGGTTCTAACAGGTGGAGGAGATTGTCCAGGATTAAACGCAGTAATCAGAGCAATTGTTAGAAGAGCTTCGCAAGAAAAAGATTGGGAAATAATTGGAAGTATTCAGGCTTTCGATGGAATTTTAAGAGAACCCACAGAAGTTGTGATTTTAGATAAAAATGCAGTTTCTGGTATTCATGTTCGCGGAGGTACTATTATAGGAACAACAAATAAGGGTGGTCCATTTGCTTGGCCTATAAAAAACAAAGATGGAAGTTGGTCATCAGTTGATCGTTCTGATGAAATGATAAGAAAACTTCAATATATGGAAGTTGATGCTGTAATAAATATAGGTGGTGATGGGTCTCAAAGAATATCACAGGCTCTATATGAGAAAGGTTTAAATATAATCGGTGTTCCTAAAACTATTGATAATGATTTATCAGCTACAGATTTTACTTTTGGGTTTCAAACAGCAGTTCAAATTGCAACAGAAGCTGTTGATAAATTAGTTACCACAGCAGCAAGTCATAATAGAGTTTTGATTCTTGAAGTAATGGGAAGAGGTGCGGGATGGATTGCATTACATTCTGCCATAGCAGGAGGAGCTGATGTATGTCTTATACCTGAGATACCTTATGATATTAATTCAGTTGTAAATAAAATAAACACGCGATTTAATAAAGGTAAAGGTTTTGCAAATATTGTTATTGCGGAAGGAGCTATAACAAAAGACGGAACTCAAGTATATGAAAAAAGTAACGAAGTTGGTTATGCCAATATTCGATTGGGAGGAGTGGCTCTTAAACTTATGCATGAACTGAAAGCTGCAGGTTGTGATGCAGATATGAGAGAAACAGTTTTGGGTCATTTACAAAGGGGTGGCATGCCTAATGCTTATGATAGAATTCTGGCTACTCAATTTGGAGTAAAGGCATTCGAAATGGTATTAGAAGGTAAGTTTGGCGAAATGGTTGCTTATCGTCATCCTGAAATTACTTCAGTGCCATTAAAAGATGCAATTAATAACTATAATTTTATTAGTGCAAATTCTTATTTGTTAAAAACAGCAAGAGGTATTGGAATTTGTCTTGGAGATTAAATATATTTTATCTTAAGAAAGGGATATCGTATTTTTTTGAAATGGACTTCAATTCATTTACAACAGATTCTAATAATGGAATGCCTTCTTTTTTATAAATAGTTTCTTTTTCTCTTTCTGGGTCCCCAGGTATCAGAACTTTACTTTGTCCTTCAATTGGTGTTGCATTTCTAAAAGTTTCAATCCATTTATCCATTTGCTTTTTGAAAACATCTGAAGGTTGAAAAGCATCAACACGAATTGCTCCAAAAAAATGACCTGTGCCTTTTCCAACGCTATTTGATAATACAGGCAAATAAGCTACAGATGGGGGAACAAAAGGTCCAAAATTAGCACCAGAAAGTACTGCTGAAAAAATATCTACAATACTACCCAAACAATAACCTTTGTGACTCCCATGTTCGTTATCTCCACCTAAAGGAAGAATTGCACCTCCTTCAGTTAGTATATTTGGATTATTAGAAGGGTTTCCAAGTTTATCTTGTACAAATCCCAAAGGTGCTTCTTTGCCGTTTCTGTGCATCACATCTAGTTTTCCTCTGGCAATTGGAGTTGTTGCAAAATCAGCAATAAAAGGAGGTTGTTTAAGAGCTGGAATCGCAACAGCAATTGGGTTTGTTCCAAGAAGTCGATCAATTGAAAAAGTAGGAGCAACCAAAGGATTGGCATTTGTCATTGTTATACCAATCATGTCATTTTTTAATGCCATCATAGAGTAGTAGCCTGCTATTCCAAAATGATTAGAGTTATTCATCGATACCCAACCAGTTCCAACATTTCTAGCTTTTTCAATAGCAATACTCATTGCTTTTGGAGCCACCATTATTCCAAACCCATTCCCTCCATTAACAACAGCAGTGCTTGGAGTTTCATGTTCAACTTCAATATTTGCTTTGCTGTTAATTCTATTGTTCTCCCATAAATTTAAATAATCTTTTAATCGCAAAACTCCGTGTGAAGGAATGCCTCTTAGGTCTGCAGCTAATAAAATCTCTGCACCTTTTTCTGCATCTTCCTCATAACAACCTATTTTTATAAAAACTTGCTTAACAAAATCGTTTATTAATTCGTATTTGTACATATAAAATAATTATTAGATTAAAAACTAGTCAACTCTTTAAATATATTTATAACTGCAAAGTCTGTTAAACTTGATATAAAATCTATTATTGCGAGTTTATAGTCATTAATATCGTTTAAATTATATAAGATTCGTTTTGAATATTCAGAATTCTTTGTGTTTTCTTTTATAGTGTATTTTTGTAACCACTCTACAAATGATTTGCTTAAAACTGGAAATGATTGTTTTTCTTTTTTAAGCTGTTCTATCGTTTTTTCAGAATTAAATAAATCGGAAAGAGTATAAAATATAGTATCAATAACCAGTTCTGCATATTTAAAATAATTAATAAGACGCTTGTGTTTGTATATGTTTTTATAATTATATGCTTTTATTCCATTTATCATAGCCAGCATTTCATCAGAAAGACATATTCCATTTTCTGGACTACTATTGGCACATAAATCAGTAATAAATTTGTGTATCAATATTGTATTATTGATTTTTTTTAAGTCATTACCTGCTATTTTTTTTAATTCATCTATTTGGTTCGAATTTAAAATATTAAGATTGTAAGCATCTTCTATGTCTCTTCCAAGATATGAAATTTTATCTGCTATTTTTACCACACATGCTTCCCAAGTATAAGGTTGAAACTCATTTGGGGTATTTATTTTATATAAATGAATATTCTCTAGTCTCGGAAATATTGAATTTTCATTTACTTCACCGCAATGCGAAACAATACCATCGCGAACAGCATAAGTTAAATTTAAATTTTTAAGATTACCTTCTTCGTCTTCTAATAATTCGATGCTATCAATAATCCTTAGTCCATTTTGTTCGTGCCAGAAATTTGTATTCGTTTCTTTTAAAGCAATATTATTAATTATTCTCTCACCAGAATGTCCGAAAGGAGCATGACCTAAGTCATGTCCTATAGCTATTGCTTGGGTTAGCTCGGTATTTAAACCTAAAAATTTTGAAATAGTGTAACTAACTGAGGTTACATGATTTACATGTTCGATACGTGTGCATATATGATCGTTTCTGGTAGCATAAAACACTTGTGTTTTATGTTTTAAGCGTCTGTATGCAGTACAGTGTAGTATTCTATTGTAATCTCTTTCAAAATCAGACCTTATTTCATCTTTTTTTTGGTACAAGTCATCTAAACGTTGAATACAGTTTTTCCAATTTTTATTTTCAGGAGAAACTGCAACACTATTAAATAAACCACTTTTCATTTTTTAATATATTTAAATGATTGTCCCAAATAAATCATAATTTTCAACATTTGTTATTTTTACTGTAAAAAATTTACCTGTTAAATTAATGTTTTTTTTACTGTTAATTATCACTTCATTATCGATTTCAGGAGAGTCGTGTATACTTCTACCAATCCAATATTCATTTTCTTTTCTATCTATCAATACTTTTATTTCTTTATTAACGAATAAAAGATTGTTATTGTATGATATATCTCTTTGTAATTCCATAATAGCATTGTAACGCTCATTTTTTATTTTATTTGAAATGTTATCTTTTAATTTGTATGCTGGAGTGCCTTCTTCATGGGAATATTTAAAAACACCTAATCGCTCAAACTTAGTTTCTTTTATAAAATCATATAATTCAGAAAACTCTTTATCTGTTTCT
Organism: Marinifilum sp.; assembly: GCA_020718065.1. GTDB lineage: Bacteria > Bacteroidota > Bacteroidia > Bacteroidales > CG2-30-32-10 > CG2-30-32-10. The sequence goes on from DYDE01000032.1 coordinate 17,241, forward strand.
CCTGGATAACCTACAATAAAAGTGGTGCGAAGTGCTAAATCATTTATTTTTGTTCTTACTAAATTAATTAATTCAAGTATATCTTTTTTAGAATGAGAACGACGCATAGATTTTAATATCCTATCATTAATATGTTGGAAAGGAATATCTAAATAATTACAAAACTTTGAATTTTCAGCAATTAATTCAATTACATCTTTAGGAAAATTTGCAGGATAAGCATAATGTAATTTTATCCATTCAATTCCTTTGATTTCAGAAAGTTTTTGTAATAATTCAGAAAGTCTTTGTTTTTTATAAATATCAATTCCGTAATAGGTAGTATCTTGTGCTATTATTAACAGCTCTTTAACTCCTTTTTTTGCAAGAAACACAGCTTCTTTAACTAATTCTTCTATAGATTTAGAAATATGATTGCCACGTATCAATGGAATAGAACAAAAAGAGCATGTTCTGTCACAGCCTTCGGATATTTTTAAATAAGCATAATGATTTGGAGTTGTCAATAGACGTAGTCCGGATAATTCTTTTTTGTAATCTATATTTAATGTATTGAGGAGAGATTTGTAATCGTGAACACCAAAATATTCGTCCACTTCGGGTATTTCTTTAATTAATTCTTTTTTATACCTTTCAGAAAGACAACCTGTAACATATAATTTATCTATTTTCCCAGTTTTTTTAGCATTAACATAGCTAAGAATTGTATCTATTGACTCTTGTTTTGAATCTTGAATGAAACCACATGTATTAATAATAATAATATTTGAATCATCATTATTTGAATCACTATTAACACTGTAGTTTGCGGCTTTTATTTGACACATGAGCTGTTCTGAATCTACAGTATTTTTTGAACAACCTAATGTTATAACTTTAATACTATCTTTTTTATTTGCTTTTGTTTTCATTAGGTAATAAAATAGATGAAGAATAGAAATAAAACCTATTCAATAAATTATTTTAAAATATATTTGTCATTTTTAGTTTGTAAATAGGCTATTTACAAATGCTTTTTTGTGGAAAACTTGTAAATCTTCAATACCTTCACCAATACCAATATATTTTACTGGAATTTTAAATTGATCAGAAATTCCAATAACGACACCACCTTTTGCAGTTCCATCAAGTTTAGTTATTGCTAAAGAATTTACTTCTGTTGCTAATGTGAATTGACGAGCTTGTTCAAAAGCATTTTGACCTGTTGAGCCATCTAAAACCAAAATGATTTCGTGTGGAGCATCAGGTATAACTTTAGACATAACCTTTTTAATCTTTGAAAGCTCATTCATAAGATTAATTTTATTATGAAGTCTACCAGCTGTATCTATAATTACAACATCTATATTTTTTGTTTTTGCCGAACTTAAAGTATCAAATGCAACTGAAGCCGGATCAGCACCCATTGCTTGCTTAACAATTGGAACGTTAACTCTATCAGCCCATATGCTTAATTGTTCTACAGCTGCAGCTCTAAAAGTGTCAGCGGCACCTAATAAAACTGTTTTTCCGGTTTTTTTTAGCTGATAAGCTAGTTTTCCAATGGTAGTAGTTTTTCCAACACCATTAACGCCAACAACCATTATAATATATGGCTTAATATTTTCAGGAATACTAAATTCAATTAGACTTTCTGTATTGTTTTCTTCTAATAACCCGGAAATTTCTTCTTTAAGGATATTGTTAAGTTCTTCCGTTCCAACATATTTATCTTTTGCAGCTCTTTGTTCTATTCTTTTAATTATTTTTAATGTAGTTTCAACACCTACATCTGATGAAATCAAAATCTCTTCAAGGTTGTCTAAAACATCAGCATCAACTTTTGATTTGCCAACAATTGCTTTTGCAATTTTACCAAATACATTAAGCTTGGTTTTTTCTAACCCTTTATCAAGCTTTTCATTTTTTTCTTTTGAAAATATGTTAAAAATAGCCATAACAATTTGGTTTAGAATTTATTTTTTATTGGGCACTAACATATATTCTACTTTAATAGAAAAGGCTTTTCATTTAAAGAAAAGCCTTTACAAATTATAATCCATCGAAAAACTAAAAATTATTTATCTTTAAAATAGTCTTTAATTAAATCGTTGGCAACAATTTCTTCTTTAAAAGTATAAGCACCAGTTTTTGGTGATTTAACCATTCGTATAACTTTTGCAAAATCTTTACCAGTAGTGGTTTTTAAGGTTGCAACAACTTTCTTTGCCATAGTTGATTATTATTTAATTTCTTTATGTACAGTTTTTTTCTTTAAAATCGGATTGTATTTCTTTAATTCCAATCTTTCTGGTGTATTTTTTTTGTTTTTAGTGGAAACATACCTTGAAGTGCCAGGTAGTCCGCTAGTTTTATGCTCGGTACATTCTAAAATAACCTGTACTCGTGCTTCTTTGCTTTTTTTTGCCATTTTTTCTCTCTTAGTATTTTAAGGGTTGCAAAATTATAAATTTTACTTGAAAAAACAAAAACATTTTATGTTTTTATTAAAGTATTTTTAATTTTGCGAAATTACAAATTCTTTCAATTATTTATTCATAAATAGATTTATAACAATTATTCTTTTTACAAATTTAAAATAAGAACAATTATATTTATGAAAAATATATTTAAAAATAAAAGCTTAAATAAAATTTAAAATATAATAAAATGACTTTATTCATCAGAAAATATTGGAAAGAAAATCCTTTATCTTTAATTCTCATAATAGCAATTATTTTAAGATTAATAGCTGCTTTTTTTTCAAAAGGATTTGGAATGCATGATGACCATTTTTTGGTGATAGAGGCTTCCCAGTCATGGGTTGATGGAACAGATTATAATAATTGGCTACCTGGAAATGGAGTAAAACCTTCTGGACATAGTTGGTTTTATGTTGGCCTCCATTATCTATTATTCAGTTTTTTGAAATTTATTCATATTACTGATCCTCAAACAAAAATGTTTATTGTTCGAATACTTCATGCTGTATATTCATTAAGTATCGTATATTTTGGTTATAAAATTGCTGAAAAACTCAGTAATAAAGAAATCGCAAAAAAAACAGGTTTGTTACTAGCAACATTTTGGTTTATGTCTTTTTTAAGTGTTAGAAATCTTGCTGAATTTGTTTGCATACCGCCTCTTTTTGCTGGATTATGGTTAATTATAAAAGAAAATGGTAAAACTAACAAATGGATTTATTATATTTTAACTGGTTTTATAATTGGGTTGGCTTTTTCAATTAGATATCAATCATTGATTTTTATTTCAGGTATTGGCTTTGCATTATTATTTAAAAAGAAATGGGTTGAATTTATTGGAGTTACTTTTGGTGTTTTTATTTCTATTTCTGTTATTCAAGGAATTGTTGATATAATAATTTGGGGCTATCCTTTTGCAGAATTAAGAGAATATATTCAATATAATATTGATAATGCTTATAGTTATGAAACGAATAAATGGTATTCATATACATTGCTAATTGCCGGTTTACTTTTTCCTCCAATTAGTTTTTTTATAATATTTGGTTTTTTTCGAAATTGGAGAAAAAATTTATTATTGTTTTTACCAACACTTTTATTTATTATTTTTCATTCATATTTTCCTAATAAACAAGAAAGGTTTATACTGCCTGCTATTCCATTTGTGATTACAGTTGGATTATTAGGTTGGTATGATTTTAAAGAAAGATCAAAATTTTGGAAGAGATACAACAAATTATATAAAAGTTTTTGGGTTTTTTTCTGGGTAATAAATATTGTATTATTATCAATTGTTACAACAATGTATTCGAAAAAAGCCAGGGTAGAATCTATGGTATATCTTTCAAAATATCCAAATATAAAAAGTATATTACTCGAAAACACTAATAAAAATTCTGCAAAAATGTTCCCCCGATTTTATTTAAAGCAATGGGTAAGTGAGTATTGTATTACGAAAGAAGAACCAGTTTATGTTTTTAAAGAAAGCATTAAAATGGTAAAAAAAGAAAATTATCCAAAGTTTGTTTTGTTTTTTGATGATAATAATATTAAGAATAGAATTGATAGTATAAAAACAATTTTTCCCAATATTGAATATGAAACCACTATATATCCTGGTTTTGTTGATGTCGTTTTGTACAAACTAAATCCCAAAAATGCAAATGAAACTATATTTATCTATAAAATAAAAAGTAATTAAAATATAAAATGACCAAAGAAGAAGCAAGAGTAAAAATTGAAGAACTTACTAAGCTAATTAATCAGCATAATTATAATTACTATATTCTTTCTAATCCTGTAATTAGTGATTTTGAATTTGATATGCTTTTAAAAGAGCTAGAAATATTGGAAAAAGAATATCCTGAATTAATAGATGTTAATTCTCCAACAAAAAGAGTGGGAGGTGATATTACAAAAGAATTTAAACAGGTAAAACATAAATATCCTATGCTATCTTTGGGTAATACATATTCAGAAAATGATCTTACAGATTTTGATAACAGAATAAAGAAAATAATTGAAACAGAATACGAGTATATATGTGAATTGAAATATGATGGTGTAGCTATTGGACTTACTTATATTAATGGAGTTTTAGCAAGTGCAGTTACTCGTGGTGACGGAACACAGGGTGATGATGTTACAAATAATGTAAGAACTATAAAAAGTATACCGCTTAAATTAATTGGATTTGTTTTTCCTGAAGAAATAGAAATTAGAGGTGAAATTATAATGTCTCATAAAAGTTTTGAAAAATTAAACGAAGAAAGAATTGAGCAAGAAGATCTCTCTTTTGCTAATCCAAGAAATGCTGCTTCTGGTAGTCTAAAAATACAAGATTCGTCAGAAGTTGCAAGACGTAATTTAGATTTTTACCCATATTATATATTAGGAGAGGCTTTACCATTTGAATATCATTATGAAAATCTCACTAAAATTAATGAATGGGGATTTAAAACATCTGCTTATACCGAAAAATGCAAGGATATATATGCCGTTTTTAATTATATTACGAAATGGAATAAACAAAGATCTAACTTACCGTTTGATATTGACGGTATTGTAATAAAATTAAATTCTTTAAGACAACAAGAAGAACTAGGTTTTACAGCAAAGTCACCCAGATGGGCAATATCATATAAATTCAAAGCAGAAAGAGTTTCAACAAAATTGAATTCTATAAGCTATCAGGTGGGAAGAACTGGAGCTATCACTCCTGTTGCTAATTTAGAACCTGTTTTGTTAGCAGGTACTACTGTGAAAAGAGCCTCCTTGCACAATGCAGATCAAATTGAAAAACTTGATATTAGAATTGATGATATTGTATTTGTTGAAAAAGGAGGAGAAATTATTCCAAAGATCGTTGGTGTTGATTTTGAAAAAAGAACTTTGTTTTCAATTCCTGTAAAATATATTGATAAATGTCCAGAATGCAATACTCCTCTTATTAGAAATGAAGGTGAAGCAAATCATTATTGCCCAAACGAAAATGAGTGTTCTCCACAAATAAAAGGGAAAATTGAACATTTTATCAGCAGAAAAGCTATGAATATTGATAGCTTGGGTGAAGGAAAAGTTGAAGTTATTTTTGATAATGGTCTAATTAATAATATTGCTGATATTTTCGATCTTACTTATGAAAAACTATTTGGATTAGAGAAAATATTTATAAATGATGATGGAAAATCAAGAATAATAAAGTTTAAAGAAAAAACTGTAAATAATATCTTAATTGGAATTAATAATTCAAAAAATGTTCCCTTCGAGAGAGTATTGTATTCTATTGGAATTCGATATGTTGGTGAAACGGTAGCTAAAAAACTTGCATTTCACTTTAAGAATATTGATAAAATAATGGATTCTTCATATGATGAATTGCTTGAGGTTGAAGAAATAGGCGATAAAATTGCTGAAAGCATTGTTGCTTTTTTTAAATTGCAAAAAAATATTAATATTATTAAAAGATTAAAAGAAAAAGGAATTCAATTTTCAATAGATGAAAACTTATTAACTACACAAAGCCAAAAATTAATAGGTAAAACCTTTGTAGTAAGTGGTTCTTTCTCTTCCCCCCAAAGAAGAAAGGAAATAGAGAAATTAATTGAAGATAATAGTGGTAAAATTACTAGTTCGGTATCATCAAAAACAACATATATTATTGCAGGTGACAACATGGGACCAGAAAAATTAAAGAAAGCAAAAGATCTGGGTATTTCAATAATTAGTGATGATGACTTTGTTAAATTGATTTTATAGAAATTTTATTGTAAAGTTTAATTTTATTAATAAAAACAATTGTTGCAATTCAGATGATAGCTAAAATTAATAAAAATAAGAATAAAGGAGAAATGAACAAAAGTTGTTATTAAAAACAAAGTTTATCTGCCAAAACATAATGATATTTATTTATATATCACCACATTAAAGCATTAAAACAACCAGAATCATTCAAAATTGAAAAAACATTATTCATACCTCTTTATCATTTTCCCAATTGCTGTTTTTATTATTATAAGGTTTCTATATGGATTTAATGGCTTATATGGTCAAGACAGTTATGAATACTTGCGTTACTGCAATTGGCTAAAAGATTCTTTTCATAGTGAAATTGGATCCAGCAGTTTTTTCTGGCCAGTAGCCTACCCGCTTTTGGGTGCAGCTTTTTCATTTTTTACAGATGCTTCAGATTTAATATTACAACTTATCTCTCTTACTTCATTTATTATATCATTATATCTGGTTCGCCAGATACTTCTATTGATATATCCAGAACACCAAAGGGACATCACTATTTTTGTATTGTTCACCCTGATGATTTCACCATTTTATTTAAGGGGAGCACTCTTTATAATGAGTGATAGCTTGGCCTCTATGTTTTGCTTACTGGTCATCTATTTTTTATTCTTGTTTCGCAGAAAATCAAAAGCAAAAGATTTATGGATTGCAGGTTTTATTACTGTGACTGCATTTTTCACACGCTATCCGACCATCATTCTGTTGTTATTTTCCTGGATCTTTGTTGTAAGGAACATTTTTCAACCCTTTAAACTCAAAACCATTCTGATAAGCATAGCAATTGTAGCTGCTACCACTCTGTTGCTGCTATCTTTCAAAAACGATAATTCAAGGGGACTGGTCACACACCAGTGGCTCACGGAATGGTCTGTTTTCAATAGTTTTTCATCCTCCTTTATCACGGCAGATGGGATAGAGCACGATAGGATGATTAATATCTTATATGCATTTATCTCTTTTTTTCACCCTGGATATTTTATCATAGGCTTGTTTTTATTACCATTTTTAAGGAAAAAAGATTTTTTGCAGATAGAAATTAAAATCCTTCTGGCCTCCATCGTCATTTACTCTTTCTTTTTAATGGGGATTCCATTTCAGAACCTTCGTTTTCTCATGATCTCTTTTCCCCTCTTTTCGATATTATTGTTCCCCGCTTTTGAAAGGATGTATGCATTTGTAATTAAAAAGAAGTTCCTTTGCATTTCCATATTTACCCTATTTTCATTGATTCAGATAGCTCTATTTATATATTCTTTTCGTCCTTTTTATATACAAAACAAATTGGAACAAAAAATTGCAAACGATATCGTTTCGAATTATTCTCCAACAAAAGAGATTTACACATTTTCTATTGATCCTGCGTTACAGGCATATGATGTAAAAAATCCAATATGTAACCTATGGCAAAAAACATATGATGTTTTTAATAAAGGAAGTTTGGTTTTATTTAACCCCGATGCTTTTGGTGAAAAATGGAAAGGAAAAAACCCCATGGTGAATTGGGACAAAATGAATAGGGATAATTTGCTTGTTGAACTTAAAGCATATCAAAAAGGATGGAGGCTATATGAAATCAGGTAAACAAATTCTAGTAATCACTCCAGGCTTTCCATCGGACGAGAATGATTCGACTTGCATTCCTGCCTTGCAGGATTATGTGAAAGCATTACAAAGCAATTGCCCCGATTATATCATTTCAGTTATTAGTTTGCAATATCCATTTTTCAAGAAATCTTATCATTGGAATGGTATTCAGGTTTATCCCTGTGGTGGGAAAAATGGTAAGGGATTAAGGCGGCTCAAAACATGGTGGGCAGCCTTTCGATACTTCAAAAAAATCTCAAAAGCAAATAAACTTGACATCATTCATTCGTTTTGGCTAACAGAAGCAGCATTGTTGGGAAATTTATTTTCCTCTTTCGAGCAGGCGGTGCATATATGCACCTTATTGGGGCAAGATGCCAAAAAAGAAAATAAATACCATCGATTTATTAATAAAAGCAAGGTTAAATTGGTATTTCCTTCCCGTTTTTGTGCAGAAACCTATCTAAAACACACATCTTATCCCGAAACAAAAATTATTCCAATGGGTGTTGATTTAAAAGAATATAGCACCAACCAAAACATTGAGAAGAGTATTGATATTTTAGGGGTGGGCGCCCTCATTCCATTGAAAAGATTTGATGAATTTGTAAAAACAATTGCAACATTAAAGATGGACTTCCCCTCCATAAAAACAGTAATAATCGGTGATGGCCCTGAAAAAGAGAAGCTACATCAGGAAATTCAGAAACACGAATTACAGGACAACATAGAGCTTAGAGGTTCTATTCCACGCAATGAAGTGCTGCAATACATGGCAAAATCCAAAATATTATTACACCCCTCCGAATTTGAAATATTTGGGGCTGTGTTTGCTGAAGCATTGAATAGCCGGATGTATATTGTTTCCAGGAAAGTGGGTATTGCTGAAGAATCAAACGTATGGTTATTGGCTAACAATAATGAAGAGTTTGTAAAACAAATTGCCCATATTCTCAATCAAGCTCCCAAGGCTGATTTTGTAAACTTTTTTGATATTCAGGACACTGTTAAAGCATATATTGCATTATACCAATGAAGGAAATGAATATTTCTGGTGCATCAAATACTATAAACAAAAAGGTGGTTTTATACAATCCACAATCGCCATTTTTTGATATGCCCTTGGCTTTGCTTTCTATTGGAACGAATCTTGAACAGCATGGTTATACTGTTGTTATTGTAGATGCCAGGATGGAAGATCAGCCAATGGAAAAATTGCTATATCATGCAAAAGACGCATTTATTATTGGAATGAGTGTGCTGACAGGTGCTCCTTTAAAAGATGCCATAACAGCAGCCAAAGCTTGCAAGCAAAAGTATTCTGACCTCCCTATTGTATGGGGTGGCTGGCATCCTTCCTTGTTTCCATCACAAATTATAGAAGAAGTTCCCTGGGTTGACATCTCGGTGCAGGGCCAAGGAGAATGGACTTTTTTAGAGATTGCAAATTGCCTGATTAACCACCAAAAACTTGATGAAATCAGAGGAATTTGTTATAGAAAAGGTCAACAAATAATTATCAAGCAATCGCGTCCACTAGAAAACATTAACCAGCTACCACGAATAAATTATGATCTCATTGATGTTGAAAAATATTTCCTAAAAAAAGGACGTCGGCAATTCGATTATGTTGCTTCTATAGGGTGTAAAGGCAGGTGTGTTTTTTGTGCCGATCCTTTTGTCTTTAATCACCAGCGCAGTAATTATACTTCAGAAAGAATGATTGCTGAACTGATTTATTATCAAGGAAAGTTCAACTTCACAGAGATTAATTTTCAGGATGAATCATTTTTCGATAGCAGAAAGCGAACCATCGCTTTTGCAGAAGGATTGATAAAAAACGGAAGCCCCTTTAGCTGGACAGCAGCAATGCGAGCTGATCAGGACGATAAACTTTCTTTAGATGATTTTATATTATTGAAAAATAGCGGAGCAAAGCGCTTTTTGATTGGAGTTGAATCGGGTTCTCAGAAAATGCTGGATGCGTTTGAAAAAGATATTACCATAAAGCAAATCTTTTCATGTGCCGATAAATGCAAAAAGGCACCAATACACGCCTGCTTCCCATTCATCATAGGATTTCCTGGCGAAACAAAAACAGATATTTTAGAAACTGCTGAAATGATGAAAAATTTAGGAGCAAAAAGTCCCATCTTCGAAATCAAGGTGTTCTTTTTCAAACCTTATCCAGGTTCTAAAATATTCAATGATTTATATGCCGGGCATTCTCCGATTAATTACGATGTTGATTATTGGGCAAATTTCGATTTTAATACTTTCGAAAATTCGGGGATAAGTAAAAAAACATATACGCATTTTACAAGACTCGAATTTTATATTAAACTAACGAATAAGAAAAGCTCCCTCCTCATATTCCCCTTTAAACTCTTTGCTCAGCTTCGCTGCAAATTGGGATTCCTCAAGCTCCCATTGGAAATGATGTTTTATAAATGGATCAAAAGTTCCAATTGAATCCCAGAATTATTTGGATATAATTTAATTCAAGGATTCAAAACATATCCATATCTGCCCAAGTACAACACAGCTTATCGAGGGGAAATTCAGAATTAAAATTATAATAGCCCTGTGTCCACGATGGAAAGGATTTATAATTTGAGGAAAAGTATTTATCTAAATCTGATCCAGGACTTGTTTGAAAAATTATTTCGGCTGCTTTTGCCTTTCTGGCCATTTTTTTCAATTCCACCAGAACGATAGCCATATCCATCTCCTCCTTATAACCAATATCGCCTATATAAATAGCCCCCCCTTGCTGTTTTATCCAAAATGTGCAATGATGAAATGATATGAAGAAACCATAGTTGTGTTTTTTATATTCAAGATGTTCTTTGTTTCTAAAAACCTTCACAACATCTTTGTTAGTAAAAGAGTGAAACATTTGTGGCTCACAACTCACTTTATCAAATACATTATGAATATCTTTTCCTTTGGTTGAAAAAAGTTTTTTAATCATATACATCATATACTTGTTTGCAACAGGAATGACGTAGGCATTGAGTTTGTTAACCGCCGTCCATTTAAATCGTTTCGAAAATAAGACATCCACGTGATTGTTACCCATATTCCATGCAAATTTGAAACCAGCCCTTATAAGAAGCTCATAGTTTAAATTCATCAACCTGGAAAACAAAACCCAATTACGGTGTTCTTTAAGAATCATGGCATCCACGAACTGAGCTGCCAATTCAAATTTACCCTTATACTCAAACAAGTTAGGAACAACCCCAACAAAACCAATAGCTTCATCATTTAAAAAGGCAAAATGTCCAAACAATCCCTCAATTAAATGCGAATTATTATATTTTTCCTGCAAATGCAACAAGTTCACTTTCTTTTGGAAAACCTTATGAAACAGAGGGATCGTATGGTGCATATTTTCTGCAGAAAGGGCTTGGAAAGTATAGGCTAGCATAGTGTTTTCTTAATAAACAATATATGATTCTTTGCCGAAAGATAAGGATTAATTGTACATCGGTTCCAAACACTTTCGGGATATTCTTTTGTCAGGGCATTAAATTCATCTAACAATAAATATTGATACCCACAACTCATAGCCGTATTAATAGTCGGCAAGTTTGCTGCACCATAAGGCAGGGCCATATATATTATTTTATTGCCACCTATTTTTTCGAGGGCTTCCTTTGACTTTTTCATATCCCTCCTGGCTTCTTCCTCTAAAACAAAGGGATAAGCAATATGCCTGTTTCCATGAGAACCAATGGTAAATAATGGATTTCTATCGATTTCGGCAATTTGTTCGGCGGCCATTAGTTTCCAAAAATCATCCAGACTTCTATCTGACTTAAAATGAGCATATTTGTTTAATAGATTATATAATTTTTCTATAAAGGCTGTATCCTTCTTGATTGTATAATTTTTCAGTTCCATTCCACTGACCATTTCAAACATTCCTTTGAATTTTTTCTGAAAAACAATCCCATCTATTACAATTTGCCTGGGTAAAAACTTAAAACACAGGTCGTACAAGTCCATCCATAAAATGTCAAGCCCTTCATTAAATATTGTGGTTATAAAAAAGCTGGCAGGAATTTTTAAATCATCGAGAAGCGGGCAAACCTCCGTGTAATTATTAAGATAGCCATCATCAAAAGTAAGGGCAATATTTAGTCTGGTAGGATCCACTTCATTATGTGCAAACTGATCGAGTGAAATAAAATTGAAATGCATTTTCATTTCAATAATTTGCTTAAGGAATGCAGCCTGGCTTAGAAATTTGGTATTAAATGTATTGGGATTTCTTTGCTTGCTCACACCATGATAAGCCAAAATTATTTTCTCCCCTGGAAATATTGATTTACGAATAGTATTCGGAATTGAAAAAGACTTTATACCGCCCAATATTGTATATTTAATATTTCGCAATTGCTGAATGGTCATCTTCTTATAATTAAATATTCCTCTGGTGAAAATATCCTTTATTCATGTTTTTTTTAGAAAATATCCATGACACCCATAAATGTTTTAGCAAGCGTGACTTTTATTTTACATTTTATTTTCTGCAGCATCTTTGTTGCTTTTTTTGCATTGACTTCATTATTCATCAAGCTGATTGCTGCCCTATAATACCTCCTTGAATACGTTCTCTTAAAATCGATGTCGCGATCGGAGGTATTTGCCCAATCGTCTGTGGTTGTAATGAGACCTTTAATATTTTCATGAAATAGGGTCCCAATAATAGGATAAGCTTTTGTAACAGTAAACAAATCAGGCAAGGCGGTGGTTAAATATTGTATTGTTTTGTTGATATCCTCCCTTGTTTCGCCAAGGTAGCTAATGATAATAAAAGTTCCTGCCTGAATGCCATGATTTTTTATTAAATGAATGGTGGAAATGGCTTTTTGTATATCTGTTTTACGGTTCATTGCCTCGAGTATTCGCTGAGAACCACTTTCGGCTCCAATCCATATCCTATAACAGCCAGTTTTTTTAAGTAATTCTAATATCTCTCCATTCAGACAATCGACCCTTGATATTATTTCATAGGATATTTTAATTTCATACTGGTTCAACAATTCAGAAAAGGCCTGCAACCATTTCTTGGAGATGGTAAACACATCATCTACAAACCAGATTTTATCAAAGCGATAGTTTTTCTGAAGCCAGATTATTTCCTTCACCACCGAATCGGGACTTCTTCGCCGAGAGACATTCCCATATACCGATTTTGAGCACCAGTTGCACGAGAAGGGACATCCACGCATGGTACTTATGGTAACAGAACTATATCCATGATGCTTTTTCCAGGTATCAAGGTATTTTTGCAAATCCACTTGATGTCGGGCAGGTATAGGAAGATCGTCAAGATTTTCGATTACTTCCCTTTCTTTATTTATCTGATTCTTTCCATTTAATTTATAAGCAATTCCTTCAATATTTTCGAGTAGAAGATTTGATGTATGCTTTAAATATTTTACCAATTCGAGCATACTCTCCTCCCCTTCA
>DYDE01000173.1 GCA_020718065.1 Marinifilum sp.
GGAGAAACAGGTTTTGATTTATTAGATAAGATAGACAATTCAATAAAAATTATTTTTGTAACCGCATTTGATGAATACGCAATTCGTGCCTTTGAGATAAATGCAGTCGATTACCTGCTAAAACCAGTTAATCCTGAACGGCTGAAAGTATCTGTTGGCAGGATAATAAATAATGAGCATGAACTCAAAAACACAGCAAAGGTTTATGAATATTCCGACAACATTTATGTGCATATAAATAATTATTCTTCAAGGTTCATAAAAATCAGTTCCATTATGTTAATTGAACCAGTAGGTAATTATTCCAGAATAGTTACCACTGAAGGCAAAAATTGTTTGGTACTAAAAACCTTAAAACAATGGCAGGAAGAACTTCCAGCAAATAATTTTATAAGGATTCATCGTTCAAGCATTATTAATATAGAACATGTGGATCATATAGAAAAACGATCAAATGACCACCATAAGGCATTTTTAAAGAACATTCCCGAACCTTTTGAAGTTAGTCGCAGATTTGCAAGCAAATTGAAAAACCTCAATCTGGAGAATTGATTTTTTTATTTCATACCACTTATCATATTATTTGACCGCTAATCATATTATACTTTGATATAATATAGGTTGTTACTTCTTTTGTACTCATATTTTAAACTTTAATTCTTCAAATTATGAAAAGTACAACCCTGCAAATTGCTGCAATGATAATAACTATTCTACATACCACTGTTTTTTCTTTATTGGTAAGTTATAGTTTTGCGCAAACAATTCCTAATGATGGTTTATATATTGGCCAGACACAACCAGGCAATATACCTGAAATATTCGCTCCAGGAATAATTTCATTGAATAATCGCTTAGAAACTTATCCTACCTTTTCGCCAGATGGGAATGAAATATTTTTTACTGTTGTAACTGTTGTAAACACAAGTTGGACCAAAGGTAAGATCCTTCATTCACTAAAACAAAATGGCATCTGGTCAGAGCCTGATACTGCCATTTTTTCAAATAACAATTATATTAATTGGGAATCATTTATTTCACCAGATGGAAACAGGCAATTTTTTGCTTCTAACAGACCACCATCATCAAATATAGATATTTGGATGACTGAACGGATGTCAGATACGTGCTGGTCGGATCCTGTTCGTTTAAATAGTCCTGTAAATTCTGGTGCAGAGGATGGTTCTGCGTGTGTAACTAGCAATGGAACCTTGTACTTTAAATCACGTCGCGGTGGTGGAATTGGCGGTTCCTGGCTTTACAGAGCAAAACTGATTGACAGCTCTTATTCACAGGTCGAAAGTCTGGGAAATATTATAAATACCAGGCCCCAAGAAACAGAACCATTTATGGCACCTGACGAAAGCTATTTGATATTTATTTCTAAAACAAGACCAGGTGGGTGTGGAGGCTGGGACCTATGGGTTTGTTTTCAAAAAACGGACAGTTCCTGGACAGAACCCATTAATATGGGACCAAATATTAACACTGCCGATGATGAATACGGTCCTCGTGTGTCACCTGATGGCAATTATTTATTTTTTACCAGAGACCATGCAAGTATTGCGATGGATATCTATTGGGTTTCATCGTCTATTATTGATAGTTTGAAAACTATCGCTAATATTCCATTATATCAGGCGTTTGAGCAAAATATCCAAATCTATCCCAATCCGACAAATAATAAAATTAACATTTCGTTTGATGCAAAGTCTTATAAAAATGTCTGTATAGAGATAACGAATATAGATGGGAAATTAATATTATCCAAATCATACTATCATCAATTGCCAGTAACAATTGATTTAGCTGGTAATCCAAAAGGAGTTTACATCTTAAGTATTCATATTGACGGAGTAATACTTCATAGAAAGATATGTTTGGTATGAGAATGTATAAAACCAATGCGCAACACAACCCCAGATTTTAGAACCATTTTCAATTAAAATATGATTAATTATAGAAATTATATAAATATTATGAAAAATTCAGCATTTACCTTCATCCTACTGTTATTATTTACGACTTCCCTATTTTCGCAAACAATCCCACCCGATAGTTTGTATTTGGGGCAAACCCCTCCAGGAGATTCTGCTATTATTTTTGCTCCGGGAATAATTTCACTTCCTGGTAGAAATGAGCCTTGTATTACTTTCTCGTCAGACGGGAAATCCGTATTTTTTTATATTGAATTTTATCCAAACCCCGGAACACCATACGTTATGTATACAAACTACGAAAATGATTATTGGACTACCACTGATACCATTTCAATCGCTGGTGGAAGATCAACAGGGGAACCATTTTTTGCTTTTAACCATTTATATATGTTTGCAAGTAATGCGGTTAATCTTCATGGTTTAGTAGACCTTTCTTGTTCTGAAAAAGAAGGTAATGACTGGAGTGCCCCTGTTAGTCTTGGTAATCCGCCAAATTCAGAAAGTTATCAATATCATCCTTGTATAGTAGGTGATACTTCTATTTATTTTTCAAGCAATGTTGGATATATATGCAGAAGCCAATATCATCAAGGTGTTTATCAAAATAGGCTTATTCTTCCAAGTCCAATAAATTTTGTAGGACCTCAAACCTGGGGAGACCCTTTTGTGGACAATAATGAAAACTATTTGATATTTAAATCAAAACGGAGTGGCGGCTATGGGCAACATGATATTTACATTTCATATAAGAAAACTGATGGAAGCTGGACAAATCCAAAAAATCTTGGAAGTAAAATTAATACCCAATATGATGAGACATCAGGAGATATTACCTCTGATGGAAAATATATGACTTTTGGTTCCAATAAAGATCTTTTTTGGGTTTCAACAAGTTTTATTGATAGTTTAAAATATACCAACTTTTTCCCCTATATAAAAAATTCGATTCCAAATCAGACTGATACTATTGGGCAATTGTACAATTATACTATTCCTGACAGCACTTTTATTGATGATGACGGCAACAATACACTAACTTATACTGCAAAACTAAGCAATGGAAATTCCTTACCATCTTGGTTATCATTTAATCCCGGTACACGAAATTTTTCGGGCACACCTAGCTCAATTGAAACATTGAATATCAAAGTAACAGCTACTGATACTGCAGGTGCATCTGTGTTTGATGTTTTTTCTCTAAATGTAGTTAACCTAAATGCAATTAATCAATTAGAAGATCATAATATAGAGATTTATCCCAACCCACTAAAGGATGAAGTAAATATTTCGTTCGGTAATAAACCATATCATACTTCAGTGGTTAAAATTGCTAATATTAATGGGAAATCAATATTTTCTCAATCTTACCATAATCTTTCGGAAGTAACTGTCGATTTGACGGATAATCCAAGTGGTATTTACATTTTAAGTATTTGTATTGACGGAGAATTATTACACCGTAAAATATGTATTGAATGATAAATATGCAATTTATGTTTAAAATAAATTATTGCTTGAGAGAAATCAACTATATTTTTTTTTAGTAACTTAATTTCAATGTTGCATTGCCCTATTTATATAAAAATTATTTATGTTTTAATCTAAAAAAAATGAAAAAAATCACTTTAACATCGCTGATAATAGTAATTTGCATATCACTAGTATTCAGTCAAAATCTTTCACAAACAAAAAAAGGTACTATCAAAGACCCTGTTCTTAATCACAAATTCTCAGTAAGCACTACATGGCTGACATTTGCCAATTTTGGTTCGGAAAAAACAAATACACACCATTATGAGTTTCATTTTGGATACAAACTTACTCCTAAAGATAAAATTGGCATCAAAGTAGCCACCTGGAAACTATTTGCCCCTATGGGCATACCACTTGGAGATGCAATTAAGATGGAAGAAAATACATTTTTTCCTGGCAAACTCAGCGAAAAAGGTATAGGTGTTACTTATCAGCGTTTGTTGTGGAAAGGCTTATTTACTTCGATAGAAATTATGCCTCTAAAGAAAACATATTTTGACGAAAATGATAAGGAAATAGGTACAGGTTTTAAATTATATACCACTTATCATTTAGGCTACCATATTCCATTATTTAAAAATAGAATGTATATAGAGCCACAAATACATTGCAATTATTGGCCTATTGATACAAAAGCTCCCCAAAGTTTTCAAGCGGAAGAAAACAAATGGAATAATTATATACTTTTTGAACCTAATTTATATTTCGGGGTTAATTTTTAAATACAAACAAGAATTTTAATTAAAAATATGAAGACTTTACTAATTACATCAATAATCTGTTTGGGGATTACATCATTGATTTTTGCCCAAAAAGTAGATTTCTCAAGTTATTTAGCATTTAGCGGTGGAGTGCATACTTCTACTCCATCTGTGGTTGATAAGCATGGAAATATATTTGTTGCCGGAGGAACAAGAGGCGGGCTAAAGGTAACAATTGATGCTTTTCAAAAAAACTATAAAGGGCATACTGAAAATGATATGACAGGAGGCGATGCATTTTTAATGAAATTGTCACCCAAAGGAGAACTAATTTATTCAACTTATATAGGTGGTTCAGGGTCTGAGTTTTATTGTTTACAAATGGGTCTTGATGATTTTGGCAACGTATATGTTGGTTTTACAACAGATTCTAAAGATTTGCCAGTTTCAAATAATGCTTATCAAAAATCAATTAAGGGAGAAAATGATCATTATATTATAAAATTCAGTAATGATTGCAAGTATATTGCATCCACTTACCTCGGAGGTACTGACGGTGACCACTGGACACGTCTTGTGACCCATAATAATACTTTATATTTATTTGGAAAAACAAAGTCGGTGGATTTTCCTATTACATCAAAAGCTTTTCAAAAGGAGTATGACAATTCTGCACCACCTGATAGTGCCCATCGTTACGAATTTGGTGACATAACAATTACAGCTTTATCTTTAAATCTTGATAAAATTTTGTACTCTACCTATTTGGGTGGTAAATCTTTGGACTATATCAGGTCATGTTCCTTTGGTTTAGATGGGAAAATTATTATTACGGGTCAAACTTATTCTGATAATTTCCCTACCACAACAAATGCTTACCAAAAATCTATGGCCGGCAAGCAAGATGGTTTTTTAACAATCCTCAACCAAAATCTCTCTAAGATTGATTATTCAACTTATATCGGAGGAGACTCAACGGATCTAATCAATTCAATCTTTGTAGAAGATGCAAATAATATTATACTCACTGGCGAAACAAAATCGCCTGATTTCCCAGTCACATCCGATGCTATATGTGGAAAATATATTGGTGGGAATTCAGATGGATTTATTATGAAATTCAATTTAAAATCGAATAAGCCAGTTTATGCAACATTCATAGGTGGTTCAAAAACCGATTGGTTAAAGTATATTGCAAAAATCGATGATGAAAAATATGTATTGGTTGGCACATCTTCATCAAAAGATTTTCCTGTAACAAAGGATGCGTTATACCCATCCATCAATGGGGGAATGGATTTGGTGATATTAATATTGGACCAAACACTCAAGATTACTGAATATTCAACCTATGGAGGAGGTTCAAAGCAACGAATAATGGATCCTAGCGTTAACTATGCAAAGGAGGGCAATTTGATAATATCATCTATGTGTGTTTCTCCCGACTTCCCAGTAACAATGAAATATGCGGAACCAGATAGCACTTGGACAAATTGTATATGGAAATTTGATTTAAACAACAAATAAGAATGCAAACACATTTTATTATGTTAAAAATCAATGAAAATAGCAAATTATATGCAAATCAATTAGGACTTCTGTAATGATTGTTTTGTACAATTTTTATTAACAACAAAAATCTTTTATAAAATGAAATGTCCATAAACTGAAACATACCAAATGAAATGAATATTTATGGGACATTCCATATAACCTTAAAAAACAAAAAAATATACATATGAAAAAAATTACTTTAAGCTCAATTTTACTTTTATTGCTTTGCAGTTTTGCATTTGCACAAACAATTCCTACAGATAGTTTATATCTTGGACAAACACCTCCGGGTAATACTCCAATAATATTTCAATTACCTGTTAGCAGCGGATTAATGCCTGTCGAAAGAATTACCATTTCTGCTGATGGCAAAGAAATTTATTATAGCGAAATAAATAATTGGCCAGCAACAAATAAAAGAATAAAATATTTTAAATATTTAGACAATAAATGGCAAGGACCTTTTATAGCTTTCGAAGGATTTATGTGTCCTGCCCTTTCAGTTAATGATAGTATTATGTATATGCAAAATGATTTAAACAACGTAGCATGCACCTATTACTCAATAAAAAACACAACAGGTTGGAGTACTCCAAGTAGATTACTTTCAACAAACCTGCAAACACATTATTTTCAGGAAACTCAATTAAAAAATTATTACCTTGCTTCAACTCCTTCTGTTAATAGTGATATATGTAAGTTAAAAATTAATAACACCGATACACTCATACAAAGTTTAGGAAAACCCATCAATACAACTGCTATTGAAAATGATTTTTTTATAGCCAGAGATGAATCATTTATGATTGTTTTTAGGTTAAGTTCGCCTTTTAATTTGTTTATTAGCTATAATAAAGGCAATGGCAAGTGGACAAACCCCAAGAGTATTGGAATAAATATCAATACCTCTATTTATGAATGCTGTCCTTTTGTTACCAATGATAATAAATATCTTTTTTTCACACGAGGCTGGTCTTCCTATTATACATATTGGGTAAAAGTTGACGAACTCATTGATAGTCTGCAACACACCAATTTTGTTCCATATTTAAATTTAAACATTCCTAATCAAACAAGTACTGTTGGGCAACTAATAAATTATACTATTCCAGACAGCACTTTTATCGATGATGATGGTAACAATACTTTAACTTACACTGCAAAACTATCCAATGGAAACAATTTGCCTTCATGGTTGGTATTTGACAGCATAACTCATGTTTTTTCAGGAACATCTCAGACTGCTGAAATATTAAATATTAAAGTAACAGCAACTGATACGGCAGGTGCAATAGTTTCTACTATATTTCAAATTTCAATAAGTCCAAATTCAATTAATGAATTGAATAGTCATATGGTTAATATATTTCCTAATCCGTCAAGTGGAAGAATTAATATATCGCTAGGAACTTTATCAGATAAAACAGCAATTGTTGAAATAAAAAATCTGGAAGGTAAAACTATAATAACAAATACATTTATTAATGAGGTTAGTATTGATATGTTTGGTAAACCAAATGGTATATATATCATTAAACTTTATATTGATAATGAAATATTAATTGGCAAAGTTTGCATTGTTAATTAATGTTTGTAAGAAAACTCAGTGTCAGATAAGAAAACGTCAAGAATGAGGCTTTCGCAGTTTTGAAAATCAAGGAGTTTACATGGGTAAACGACTGTTTTCAAAACAAGAATAACGAAATTATTGGCGTTTTCTTGCTGACACTA
>DYDE01000033.1 GCA_020718065.1 Marinifilum sp.
TTAAAGAATATCTAAATAGTTAAAAATAAATTATAGTGCAGTTTTAAAAATTTGTTCAATAAAAAAATCTGTATTTTTGTTAAATGAGAGTAAGAATCTATGGAAAATAATTTAGCCCCTATAGTACTATTTGTTTATAATAGACCCTGGCATACAAAACAAACACTTGAAGCATTATCTCAGAATTCGCTTGCAAATCAATCAATACTATATATATACGCAGATGGAGCAAAAGAAAATGCAACAGATGCACAATTGAATGAAATAAAAGAAGTCAGATGTTTAATTAGAGAAAAAAAATGGTGCAAGCATGTTGAAATAATAGAGCGAGAAAAAAACATAGGTGTTGATAATGGAATAATAACGACTGTAACAGAAATATTAACAAAATACGAAAAAATTATTGTTTTGGAAGACGACTTGGTTACTTCTTCATGCTTTTTAGAATACATGAATCATTCTTTAAATCTATATAAAAATAACAACGAAGTGATGGTGGTGTCTGGTTATAATTTTCCAAAACTAAATAATTTACATGATACTTTTTTCCTAAATGGAGGCACCAATCCATGGGGATGGGGTACCTGGAATAGAGCTTGGAAATATTTTAATCCAGATAGCAAATCATTATATGAAAGTATTATTGATTTGCCTAAAGAAAAAATAAGGCAATTTAATTTTGATAATAACGTTGATTATGTCGGAATGTTAAAATCATCAATTAACAATAATTGTCCATATGACATTAGATGGTATGCAAGCGTTTTCTTAAAAGGAGGCTATGGTTTATGGCCTGGTAAATCACTTGTTCAAAATATTGGGCATGATAATAGCGGAGTTCACTGTAAATCCTCAAATATTTTTTGCCATAAAGATTTAGCAACAAAAATAAACGTAATTAAACAAGAAATTAATCATGATAAATTTGCATATTCACAAATTGCAAAGTGGTATAAAAGACATTATCATCTTACTATTTATAATAGAATAATATTTAAATTAAAGAATCTTTTTAAGAAAACTTCAGATAAAACAACTAAATGAAATTATTAAATCTCGGATGTGGCAAACATTATCACAAAAACTGGATAAATATTGATTTCAATAAGACAGGTGAAAATGTTATTGCATATAATCTTTTAAACGGAATTCCATACAAAGAAAATGATATAGATGTAATTTATAATTCTCATTTATTTGAGCATTTCAACAAACATAATGGTATAAATTTTATAAAAGAATGTTACAGAGTATTAAAACCAAATGGCATTCTAAGAATTGTTGTCCCAGATTTAGAAGGGATTGTTAAAGAATATTTGCTACAATTAGAAAAATCATTATTGGGAGATAAAAACGCACAGACTAATTATGAATGGATTGTTATAGAAATGATAGACCAGATGATTAGAAATAAAAGTGGGGGTGAAATGATTAACTATATTATGAATAAAAATATTGTTAATAAAAATTATATTATTGACCGAATTGGAATAGAAGCAAATGATTTACTTAACACTAATTATACAGCTAATACTTATTATTTGAAAAAGAATAATAACCAGAAATTGTTAGGGTTAATATCTCGTTTTAGAGTTAAATTTGCAAAAATTATATTAGGAAATGAATCCCACTTAATAGATATTGGAAAATTCAGAACTATAGGGGAAAATCATTTATGGATGTATGATCGGTATTCTTTAAGTAAATTATTGCAAGAATGCCATTTCTCAAAGGTCAATTTAACAGACGTATTCCATAGTATGATACCAAATTGGGAACAACAAAATTTAGACTTAATAGATGGAAAAATTCGTCAACCAAATTCACTTTACATTGAAGCAATAAAATGAATGTATTGCATGTTAACACCTACGATAAGCTAGGTGCAGCAAGAGCTGCATTAAATTTTCATTATGCAATGTTAAATTCAGGGATTAACTCAAAAGTTTTAGTTTTAAATAAAACTATAGAAGACCCTAATATTATTCATTACCCTATAGATTTGCATTATCGAATAGCATACCGTTTAAAACATTTTGTTTTCGCATTAAAAACCGATCCAAATTATTATTTCTACAATTTATCTGAAGCTTTTTCTTTGATAAGTGTAAAAAAAGCATTAAAACTAATAAATTTCAAACCTGATGTTATTATTTTTCATTGGATATCGGATTTTATAATAGCACGAGATATATATAAATTTGGCAAATATACGGGAGCTGTGATGTATTGGTGCGGATTAGACATGGCTCCGCTCACAGGAGGTTGTCATTATGCTTGGGAATGTAAAGGTTATCAAAAGGATTGTAATTTCTGCCCTGCAATTTTAACTGATAAACAAAAAAACAGAGCATTCAAAAATTTAAAGAAAAAAATCAAATACTTATCTGATAGCAAAATATCATTCATTGCGCCAACCTCTTCTTTAGAAGAGCAAGCCAAGCTAAGTTCTTTATTCTCATCAAAAAACGTTATTAAAATATTTTTATCTATTGATAATAATATTTTTAAACCTGCAAATAGAAATGATGTCCGTAAAATTTTGAATATTCCATTAAATAAAAAAATAATACTTATAGGTTCTCTTGATATAGAAGAAAAAAGAAAAGGGTTTTCATATCTATCAAAAGCTTTACATCATTTAAATGAAGTTATTGATAAAATAACAAGAGAAGAAGTATTGCTCTTAGTTATTGGTGAAAAGAGAGGTGATATTCATACAGTATTACCATTTGAAACTTTATTTATGGGAAGGATAAATGATGATGCAAAATTAGCAATGATATATCAGGCTTCTGACTTATATGTATGTTCTTCTATTGAGGACGCAGGCCCAATGATGATCAATGAGGCAATTATGTGCGGAACACCTGTTGTTGCTTTTGATAATGGTGTTGCAAAAGATTTAGTGCACAGTTTTGAAACAGGTTATAGAGCCATACTTAAAGATTATAAAGATATGGCTTTTGGTATCAAAGAGATATTATTAACATCTGATAAAAATTATAAAAATTATAAAGTTAATTGTAGTAATTTAGTTTCTTCAAAACTGAGTCGGAATAATAATATCAAAAAATTAATCCAAAATATTGAGAAACAACAAAAATAGCAATTTAAATGGAAAATAATTTTATTAAAAAATTCTGGAATGACAATGCATTAAAATACAGAACTGATCACTGGGCTTCATGGGGCGATATTTATGCAATTCAATTAGAAATTGACACAATATCGGCGTATATAAATGATAATCAAAACGTCCTTGATATTGGTTGCGGAAATGGATTTTCAACGATTAAACAATATGAATTAAGAGAGAGAAAAATAAAAATATCTGGCATCGATTTCTCTGAAAATATGATTGATTTTGCAAATAAACAAAAAGAAAAAAGTAATTTAAATTCAGATATTTCTTTTAAAATAGGGGACATCAAACAAATTGATTTTAAAGATGAATATTTTGATGTTGCATATACAACAAGGGTTTTAATAAATTTACAAACTTGGGAAGAACAAAAAATTGGAATAAATGAATGTTTGAGGGTTGTAAAAAAAGGAGGTAAAGTTGTTTTATGTGAAGCATTTTATGAACCATTAGTTCTTCTTAACTCTTTTCGTCAGTTAAAAAATCTAGAACCTTTGGTTGAGCATGACTTTAACAGGTATTTAAAGCTTTCTAAATTAAAACAATTTTTAACTGATAATAAATTAAAATTTGAAGTTATTGATTTCAGCTCATTATATTATCTTGGTTCAAGATTTTTAAGGGAATTAGTAACTAAATATGAAGATTATGAAGGTTATTCCAATCCAATAAATGAAGTTTTTTATAATATTGAAAAAGATTTTTCAGGTGGTGGATTTGGTATTCAACAAGCTATTGTAATTACAAAATGATACCATTTAACAAACCATACTTATCTGGCAAGGAAATAGACTATATTAAATTTGCCATAGATTCTGGAAAGATTTCTGGTGATGGAAGTTTTACTAAAAGAAGTCAGGATTTTTTTACTTCAAAATATGGTTTTCAAAAATGCCTTTTGACTACATCATGTACTGATGCTTTAGAAATGGCAGCCTTACTAATTGATATAAAACCTGGCGATGAAGTGATTATTCCATCTTTTACATTTGTTTCCACTGCAAATGCTTTTGTGCTAAGAGGAGCAAAGATTATTTTTGCAGATTGCTTGAAGGAACTTCCAAACATTGATGTTGATAAAATTGAAGAACTTATTACTCCTAAAACTAAGGCTATAATTCCCGTACAATACAGTGGTATAGCTTGCGAAATGGATAAGATTATCCATATTGCTCAAAAATATAATTTATTTATAATAGAAGATGCTGCTCATGCAATTGATTCTTATTACAAAGATAAAGCCCTTGGAAGTTTTGGAAATTTTTCTACATTCTCATTTCATGAAACTAAAAATATTATTTCAGGAGAAGGAGGTATGTTAGTAATTAATGACAAGAGATTTACAAATCGTTCAGAAATAATTCGTGAAAAAGGTACCAATCGTTCTTCTTTCTATAGAGGAGAAGTTGATAAGTATAACTGGGTAGATATTGGTTCTTCATTTTTGCCTTCTGAAATTATTGCAGCTTTTTTATTTGCTCAACTTGAAGAAATTAATGACATTCAGAAAAAACGTCTTGATATTTGGCAATACTATTATGAGCTTCTAAAGCCAATTGAGTTAAAAGGATTAATCAGTTTGCCTTTTATACCCGATTACACCACTAACAATGCACATATGTTTTATCTCCTTTGTAAAGATGAACATACACGTAATAGCTTATTGTCATACTTAAAATCAAAAGAGATTATGGCTGTATTCCACTATTTACCGTTGCATCTTAGTCCATTTTATAATAAAAAACACGATGGGAGAATATTAAATAATTCTGAACGTTTTTCAAACACAATTATTCGACTTCCATTTTTTTATGAATTAAAAGACACAGAAATTTCGTATATTGCAGAATCAATTTATCGTTTTTTTGGATTAACATTTTAAAAGAAATCAATGACAATGAAATTTAAACATTTCCTTGTTTTATCATCTTTCCTATTTGTTTTAATTGGAATGACTCCATGCAATATTAAAGCACAGACAATTATTACTCCAAACTCTATTTCAGGTCTTCAAGTATGGCTTTCTGCAGATTTTGGTGTCACGTACACACCAGTTACCAAAAAAGTAACTTCCTGGGCAGACCAAAGTGGAAATAATAATCAAGTTTTTCAAAACACAAATAGCCTTCAGCCTGTTTTTGCAGATAGTGTTGTTTATAATAAACCTATAATCCGTTTTGCAAACACAATTAATTATTTATCCTTTACTAATCCTATTGATATTCAAACGGTTTTCTTTGTTTACAAATACAATGGTGGTAATTTAGCTCTTAGCTACCCTATTTTATTAGGTTGTTCGGAATCACCACCCAAATACATTTCTCTTATTGAATTAGGAACCGCTGATTTTCGTGTTACTGGGGAAACCTTTTTTACTACAAATGATTATTATATTGACTCAGTTCATACTTTCCATTTTAACAGATTAAATAGTTATAATATTACTGCAGCTGTTCATAACCAAAATCAACTTTTTACTAATATTCAAATTGGTGCCAGCCCAATTTTTGCAAATGAATTTAATAGTGACATAGCAGAGATAATTATTTACAATAGGGCTTTAACTAATTCTGAAAGAAAAGGAATTGAACAATACCTGAGATACAAATACGCCCCCCCAGTCAACCTCGGTTCAGACATCAACATAGCTTATGGTTTTTGTGATACTACTTTAGATGCAGGTGCTTATTTTACTCACTATATATGGAATACTGGCAATCCAGGCGACACACTACAAACCCTCCTTACAAATAACGGTGGTTTTTATTCTGTTACTGCTACCGATATTTTTGGTTTTACATCAGTTGATACCATTTTAGTCAATAGGCCTTCATTAAATTTAAAAGATACTAACATTTGCCAGTATACATCTGCCATCATTAATTCCTATTTAAACCATGATTACACTTTTCAATGGTCAACCACAGAGACAGATTCATTTATAACTGTTAACAATGCTGGTAAATATTGGCTTACCGTTAGCGATACACTTGGTTGTTCTATTACTGATACCTTTTATGTGAGTATAGATTCTTTTCCTTCAAAAGCAAGTCTTGGTCCTGATGTTGCTGTTTGCACCGGCGATTCAATTCGTCTTGTATGGGGTGCTAATCAGACTTTTTCCTATCTTTGGAATGACAATACCACCAATTCTTATTTAATTATTGATAATCCGGGCACTTATTCTGTTACAGTTACTGATACCATGGGTTGTATTGCAACAGACACTATAGAAATTACTATTAAAGGTCCATTGCCTGATCCTGCTTTCATTTCAGATTCAGTTTGCCTTGGTGAAACAACCCATTTTACTGATTTTTCTTTTGTCCCTTCTCCATATTCAATCACTGAATGGTATTGGAATTTTGGAGATGGGTCTAATTCTAATTTGCAAAATCCTAACCATACATATACTACTTCTGGTTTCCACAATGCAACGCTGAGAACAGTAACAAATGTGGGTTGTTCACGTTCTTTCACTAACCAAGTAATAGTTTATTCTATTCCTGTGGCTGACTTAATACCAAACAATGGTTGTAGCAATGTTCCAATTCAATTTCAAGATAATACTCATAACCAATTAGGAGATATTACAAGCTGGCAATGGAATTTCGGCGATCCTGGAAGTGGAACTAACAACACTTCAATATTAAAAGACCCCATTCATACATACTCCTTAGCAGGTAATTATACCATTTCACTAATAGCTACTTCTGAAGCTGATTGTTCTGATACTATTAACAAATCAATAGTAATAAGAGAATCTGCAAATGTCGATTTTTTATATACTGAAGCTTGCGAAAACGAAGCCATTTATTTTACAGACCATACACAAACCCCAGTATGGAATAATATTATTAGTTGGGATTGGGATTTTGGAGATGGTAATACCTCTATTATTTCAAATCCTTCGCATTTATATGAAGCATCAGGAACATATCAGGTAACACTCACCGTTAAATCTTTGAATGGTTGTGAAATTTCCATTGTTAAACCAGTTATTGTTAATGCCATTCCCACACCCGATTTTGTTTTAACAGATATTTGTGCTACATTACCATACCAGTTTATAGATAATAGCAATGTGTTGAATGGATCCATTGAAAATTGGGAATGGCAAATATTAAACTTAGATACACAATATGTTCAAAATCCAATATTCATTTTCCCTATACCTGGAACTTATCCACTTAAACTAATTGTAAAAACACAAGCTGGCTGTAAAGATTCAATTACAAGAAATGTTACTGTTTTTGATTCCCCTGATGCAGACTTTAGTTTTTCTCCCAAATATGGCATTGCTCCTCTTACAGTTAATTTTACCAATAACTCAAACAATGGAGTATCTTATTTATGGAACTTTGGGGATGCTTCAGGAACAAGTTTATTAAAAAACCCTACCTATACATTTACTCAAAACGGGATATATAATATAAAACTAATTACCTATAACCAGAACGATTGCTATGACAGTATTGTGAAACAGATTAAAATAATTCCATCTTCATTGGATATTGCTGTTAAAGATGTAAAAACTGTAATTTCTAATAATTATTTAAGTGTATCTGCTGATTTAATTAACCTGGGTATCAGAACAATTGATGAATTATATCTTTATATAGAATCCAATCAGGGAAATAATATTCGCGAAACATGGAAAGGTATTCTTGAATCGGGCAATCAGATCAATTATAAATTCATTGCCGAAATACCTTTATTAGAAAACGCAATAGAATATGTATGTGTTAGAGTATCGGTACCCAGTATAACTAAAGATGACAATCCTGCAAACAATGAAAAATGCAATGCATTGGTAGATGATTTTATGTTGTTAGATCCTTACCCCAACCCAACCAATGGCATATTAAATATAGCTTTTATACTTCCTATGGTTGATGATGTATGTATTAATTTATACAGCTCCTCTGGTGCAAAAATAAAAGAACTATACACAGGTGAAGGACTGAAAGGTTATAACATCAAAACTTTTGATTTTAGTGAACTTGCACAAGGAATGTACGCCTGTCAGATTAAATACAGAGATAAGGTGAAAGTAGTTAAGTTCGTTAAAGATTAAATTTACAGCTTACTGAGCGAAGTCGAAGTGAACAGTTGACGGAATAAACCCTTCGACTCCACTCAGGGTTCGACAGAATTCCCAATCAATTCATCCAACTGCTCAAAAATAGCATCCCAATTATAATTCTTTAAAATAAAAGCATAGGCTTTTTCAACAAGCAACTCCATTTTATCTTCATTAGTAAGAAGGGAAATAATATGGTTTGCATATTCATGCTCAGTTCGTCCAATTAGAATTTCTTCATTTTCAATGGCATTTAATGCACTGTTGGCAAGTGCAGAGGTAATGCAAGGAATCTTCATTGCCATGGCTTCAAGCAATTTATTTTGTAGGCCTGTGCCTATTTGCATGGGGGCAATAAATATTTTTGATTTGGCATAATATTCACGCATATCTTCAACCCAACCAGTAACAATTACATGCTCTGATTCCAGGTTTAAAACCGACTTTGATGGATTAGCACCAGCTATTACTAAATTTACAAAAGGATTTATTTTATGCACCAAGGGTAGAATTTTTTTTACCAAATATTCTGCACTATCAATATTTGGCGGATAACCCATATTTCCTGTAAAAACCAAATCATATTCTTTTTTTACTTTTTTTGGTTTCAAATAATCAGTATCAACACCATTAGGTATTACTTTGATTTCACTTTTATTGGGATGAATAATTAGTTCTCTATCGGGATAGGAAATAATTAATTTATTTTTAAACCAATCAAAAACCTTAGCTTCATAATTAACAAGTCTGCGGTATTCAATATATAAAACAGGTTTAAAATAAAACGCTGCTTTTTCCATTTGTCTATGTGCTCCTTTTGAAAACACATCCTGATAATCTATTGTTTTAGGAATACTATATTTTTTAACATATTCAGCAACCCTAACCAATTGACAGAATATATGATCAGGTTTTGAATCAACAATAAGTTTATCAATGGTTTTTTGAGCTTTTTTGCTGTAAAAATAATTAACCTGAATGGGTAATTTATTAAAAATTCCTTTTATCAAATTTAAAACAATAACAAACTTTGAAATAGGGATAATATGAATCGACTCACAGTATGGTGAAAGTGCATTTATGGCTTCAGGATGAAGCTTTTTGTCATTTAATGCACAAAGAACAATTTTATTTTTTTTTGAAAGCTGTTTTATAAAATGGAAGGCACGAAGCTTATCGCCTTTCTCAAGCGGATAGGGAACTCTTGATAATAGAATGAATATTTTCAATAGTATTTAACCTTTTTTTTGTTTGCAATTTGTAAAAATAAGAATGTTCAATTCAATCAACAAATTTTTTTATAAAAATCAATAAGGTTTGAAATAATTTTATTATTATCATACTCATTTTCAACAAGTAATTTTGCGTTCTTTCCTATTTTATCAATATTGTTTTTATTGGATATACAATAGGTCATTGCAGAAATAAATTCTTCAGCACTATCAGCAATAATAATATCTTTATCTTTTTCGCAGTTTATTCCTTCAGCTCCAATGGTAGTGGTAATTATAGCTTTACTATTTGCCATTCCTTCAATAATTTTAACACGCATTCCACTTCCCGATAGTAAAGGAACAATCATTACTGCTTTAGATTGCATAAATTTTTGTGCATTATCAATCTCTCCAAGATTTACAATATTTTTATCCCCCAGATTTTTAAAATATTCAGGCATATGTCTGCCAGCAATATAAAATTTAACATTAGGGTTTTGCATGTAAAACTTATTCCACACCTTATTTATAAACCATTTCATTCCTTCAATATTTGGAATCCAATTCATAGAACCAATATGAAAAAAAGAAGGAAATTCAAAATCCATCTCAGTATTTAAAATATTATTCATAAAAACGCCAACAGGGATATTGGTTATGGGTTTTTTACATCCCATATCGGATAATATTTTTAAATCATATTGAGTTATTGCTGCAATTCCATCAGTTTTGTTTAATACTCCGATTTCATATTGCTTTAAACGTTTTGCTAAGAGCTTTAAATATGCTTTTTTAAGAATATTATTGCAAGATTTATAAGTTCTTTCCCATATTAAATGCTCAATATTATGCGCTCTGTATATAATTTTAGCTTTAGTGTGCTTTCTTATAGTATCAATATATGGGCACACAAATAAAGTTTCGAGCTGAATGATATCATAATTATCATTTTGAATTAAATCAATTATTTTTTTTTCAAAATCTAAAAGAATGAAACGTTCAATATTGTATGATTTTGAAGAAAACAAGTTCAGAAAAGCATCAAGCGGTTTTACAGCAGTATCAACAAAAACAGCTTCAATGGAAGTATTCTTTCTGTAATCTTCTGGTAATTTATCAATATTAACAAAATGTTTCTTAGTATTGATAGCTAAAACTTTTACTTGATGTCCTGCTTTTAAAAGACCTTCTGTGATCAGATTCATTGCAATAGAACCGCCTTCATTCGGAGGATATGGAACTTTATTGCAT
Source organism: Marinifilum sp. (assembly GCA_020718065.1). Taxonomy (GTDB): domain Bacteria; phylum Bacteroidota; class Bacteroidia; order Bacteroidales; family CG2-30-32-10; genus CG2-30-32-10. The sequence goes on from DYDE01000033.1 coordinate 10,694, forward strand.
ATCTGAAGTATCTTCATCCTTTACTTTTTTCTTTTAAATAATTTGCTGAATAGTTCTCGGTAATTATTCATATCAAACAAAGAAATATCTGTAGTGGCTTTCAATGTTAAAGCAATACCAATTGGGAGGAGAATTGCAGATGCTAACCACATTCCCTTATAAGGATCTATAATTCCTTCTCTTGCAAATTTTTCTCCTGAAATAGATATAATATGAAATGCAACAAAAAACAATATTGACATTACTACTGGCATACCAAAACCTCCTTTTCTAATAAGAGCACCAAGTGGAGCGCCTATAAAAAACAGTACCAAACATGCGAAAGAAAGAGTAAATTTTCTATGCCATTCTATTTTATACCTGTTTATTCTTCTTTCTTTTTGAACAAATTCGTCTTTTGTGAAACTTAAATTTTCTTTAATACTTCTTGCTGTATTTATTGCAAGATCAGTAATGTTTAATTTTTCCTGCTTGCTAAAATTTGATAAAAAATCTTCTTGGAGAATTTTTGCTGTATCTAGTTTTATACTATCAAGTTTGCTGTATTGCGAAAACCAATTATAATTTTTAACAAGGTTCTGGGTATAATCAAGTTTTCTTACTGCGTATTCTTTAGTCAGCGAATCTTCTGCAATACCAAGCTGTTTTAAATTCAACATTTGCATATTGGTTTTAAAGAGTTCCTCGTTGGTTCTGTTTAGGTCGAAGCCAGACAAATCAAAATAAATAATGTTTTCTTTAAAATAAGTTCTTCTAAATGGATATGTGGGTTGAATTTGATTGTTTTCAGTTTCTTCCTTATAATTGCAACCATTAAAAAGTGAAAAAACCATATATTTTTTATTCTCTGTTTGTTCCATCTTACCACTATTTGCAACAGTAAGATCAGTATTTCCATTATTATCAGCATGATTGTATATCATAACATCATGTATTGTTTTCCCATCATCATCTTTACTGCCAATTCGTATCGAATAATTCTCCATATCTTTGTTGAAAAAACCAGGTCGAATATTTAAAGCTGGCTTTTTCTCTTTAACATCATAAAGCAGGGAATCCATTTTTAAATTAGCAAGTGGAAGTATATAGTTAGAAAATCCAAATGCAGCAATTGATAAAATAACGGATGTAACAATAAGAGGATTCATTATTTTTCTTAATGATATACCTGCAGCTTTTAAAGCAACTATCTCGTAATGTTCACCGAGATTACCAAAAGTCATTATTGATGAAAGCAAAATGGCTAAGGGCAATGCAAGCGGAACCAAAGTAGAAGCAGTATAAAACATCAGCTCTGCTATTACATACCATTCCAGTCCTTTTCCTGCCAAATCATCAATGTACTTCCATAAGAACTGCATTAACAATATAAAAAGAGAAATAAAGAAAGTAGCTATAAAGGGACCTAAATAATTCTTTATTATTAAAAGATGTAGTTTTTTCACTTATTATTATTTGAATGCATCAGCAAACCTACAAAAAATATAAATAACAGACAAATTACCAAACAATATTTATATGAACCTATGAATACATTATACAATAATATAATTAATAAAGTACAGCTCTTTTAATCAGATAATAATGTAAAATCTGATTAAATCCTTCATTAATATCTGCGTCAATAAAATCAATATTATATTGACCACATTTTAATTTCAAAGTCTTATTATAATCTTTGACTGATTGCTTGTATTTTTGTCTTATTTCTGAGGGATGAAGCAGTATTTCTTCACCTGTCTCCATATCAACAAACTTATATAACTTGTTTTCAAATTCAAAATTTTCTTCTTTTTGTTTGTCATTCACATGAAATAATAATACCTCATGTTTATTGTGTTTTAAATGCTGAAGAGAAGAAAATAATTTGTCAATTTCATCGCTGCCAGACATCATATCGCTGAATATAATAACCAAAGAACGCTTGTGGACATTATCAGCTATTTGATGCAAAGCATTACTTGCTGATGTTGTTTGGTTAAAAGGTATTTTCTCTACATTAAGTAATTTACTAAGTTCGTTATATATAAATTTTTTATGTACAGAATTGGCTTTTGCTTCAGTGTGCATAGTGATTTTATCCGAAAAAATAGTTAACCCATAAGCATCTCGCTGCTTTTGTAATATATATATTAAGGCTGCCACACTATATACACTGAAAAATATCTTGCTATTTATCAATTCATCCTTTTTCCCGGAAAAAGGATAATACATAGATGAAGAATTGTCTATAATAAACTGACATCGAAGATTTGTTTCTTCCTCAAAACGCTTAACAAAAAGCTTATCCGTTTTCCCATATAATTTCCAGTCAATATATTTTGTAGATTCACCTGTGTTGTACAACCGATGTTCAGCAAATTCAACAGAAAAGCCATGCAATGGACTTTTATGCATCCCTGTTATGAAACCTTCTACAACCTGACGAGCAATAAATTCAAGATTATTAAATTGCTGTAGGTTTTGTATCTCTTTTAGATCAATCATAATAAATGATAACCATATTTATTCTTTCTTACAAAAATAATAAATTAAAATGATTTATAATTTAAGATTGTAGAAATACAAAAAGCCGGCATTAACCGGCTTTAAATTTTTTTATATAAATGGTAATGTTATTAAATCAGGGATTTAATTTTATCAACAAGAACTGATTTAGAAACAGCTCCAACTTGTTTATCAGCAATTTCTCCATTTTTAAAAAACAAAATAGTTGGTATATTTCTTATTCCAAATTTTGATGTAATACCAGGATTTTCATCAACATTAACTTTGCCTATTATAGCTTTGCCTTCATATTCTGTAGCAAGATCATTAACAATAGGAGTTATCATTCTACAAGGGCCACACCATTCGGCCCAAAAATCTACCAATACCGGTTTATCTGATTTTAATACCAATTCTTCAAAATTTGAATCATTTATTTCATGTGCCATAATTGAATTTTTAAATTTAGTTTACAAATTTATTATTTTTTAATTATATCTAGATATATTTTTTTTTAGATTTTCAGCATAGTTTTCAACATATCAAACAAAATCAGATACAAAATAGAGTTGACATATAAAAGCAACAAACAACTATCATCATAATAGCATCTTAGGCGTTTAATTAAAATTATGCCTAACTAGATATTTGTTTGTTTTTTTTAATTTAAGTACGTTTGCAAAAAAAATTGAAAAATACTGATTATAAAATAATACTTGCTTCAAAATCACCAAGGCGTCAGTTTTTACTTAAAGAACTGGGATTGGATTTTGAAATTATGCATAAAGATATTGCGGAAGACTATCCTCTATATTTAAAAAGAGAAGAAATTGTTGAATATCTATGCGAATTAAAAGCCAATGCTTTTATTGATGAAATTAAAGACGATAAAACCCTTGTTATAACTGCTGATACAATTGTCTGGCTTAAAGAAAAGACACTCAACAAGCCCAAGGATTTCGATGATGCTGTTAATATGTTAAAACAAATTTCTGGGAATATGCACGAAGTGGTAAGTGGAGTTTGTTTAAAAACTAATAAAAAAACAATAATTTTCCATGTTATTTCTAAAGTTTACTTTAAACAACTAACAGAAGAGGATATACTTTATTACATTACTAATTTTAAACCTTATGATAAAGCAGGTGCATATGGAATACAGGATTGGATAGGCTATATAGGTATTGAAAAAATTGAAGGTTCTTTTTATAATGTAATGGGTTTGCCTGTAGCACGACTTTATGAAGAACTAAAACATTTTTAAAATTGTATATTAAAAAAATATTTTAATTTTGCAATATTATAAACAATAAGCGGGAGTAGCTCAGGGGTAGAGCATCAGCTTCCCAAGCTGAGGGTCGTGGGTTCGAATCCCATTTCCCGCTCAAATGTTAAATCAAATAAACGTAAAGTTAATCTGTTTGGATTTTCAATCAACTTTATACTTTGCAAAATAAGTAATTAGACACTTATTTTATAGCTTCAGTCATTGGCAAGCCGAATTCTTCTTTCATTCTAATACCTAAGTTCTCTAAATTATCAAGAATTGGTTGATAAATTTCTTTAATTACAGGAATATGAACACCTTTTACTGAAATTTTATTTTCAAGAATCATTTCCACACCTATTGCAGCAGGTAATGCAACAGTACGCGCAATGGCTGTGTTGCTACTTAATGTTCCAAAGTCTAACAAGCTGGATTTGATAACTTCTTTTTTGCCATCAGGATAGCTTGCAACAAAAGTATGTTGCATCGCAACCATATCTCTTTCCTCATTCCCCATTTGCATTTTATCAATCATCAAATCAGATGTTACTTCAAATGGAGAATCTTCTTTTCTGTTCATTGGTTTATTATCAAATAAACCAAGCCATGCAATTGCATTTAAAGCATCAGCATTTTTATCTAATTTAAGAAAATCAGCTACTTTATTCCTAATATCAGTAGAATCTTTTGTCCCTATGAGTATTGCGATCATATCTGCATATGTTTTTCCTGATAAATCAATTTTATCATAGGTAATCAATTTAAGTTTTTTCATTGCATCCAGTGCTTCACACCATCCTTTATAACGGAATGTTCCACGATACATTGTCTTAACTTCAGGTATTTTATATATTTCAATATATGATAATGAATCTCGGTTTGGATAAACATCTAATTTATCAACATTAGGAAAATTAATAGTAAACGGATTTTTAAATAGATCTTCGGTTGCAACATCAACGATTTGTCCGTTTTTCATAAACTTACTATCATTATTTCCAGCCATTACAACTCCCTTTGGACTCCAGGAAAACTTATACTTAAAAGGATTATTTGCAGCTTCGGGAGCTGGTAAAGCTCCACATAGAGAATAAAATTCTTCTACCTTACCACCTTTTGCATGAATATGATCTATGATTTTCATTGCAGACATATGGTCAATACCTGGGTCAAGTCCTGATTCGTTAAGAATAATTATACCAGCTTTTTTAGCATCTTCATCAAGGGCTTTCATTTCTGATTTTACATATGAAGTAGTAACCATATTCTTTTTATGCTTTATGCATATTTTTGCAACGGTAGGATGAAAAGCATAAGGCAGCAAACTAACAGTTAGGTCATGTTCACCAACCATTTTATCTAAGGTATTTGTATCATTAGCATCCCAATCAATAGATTTCCCATTTGGATGCCCACCAATCATCACATCAGCTCTATCTTTTGTATTTGAGGCAACTGTAACCTGTATGTTTTTCTTTAATAAATATTGCACCATAGGATTAACAACCATCCCTGCTCCAAGTATCAAAACTTTCTTCATAAAATCTGTATTTAAAGGTTATAAAAATTGTTGAATATATTTGTAATCATTTGTTAGTTCCCCTTTATGAAGGATTAAAGCTTTTTTTATAGCTCTTGGCAAATCAAGTTCCTCGAAGGGAAGATCATAATCGGCTATAGCAATAGGTTTAACATAATTTACCAACACATCCCCAAATCCATTTGAAGAATCTCTGGGCAATTCGCTTGGCAAAATGTCAACTGCCATTACTTGCAAACCTTCTCCCTTATAACCACTGCAAATTTTCTGAGTGAAGGGGTTGTAAACAAAAATAGGATCTTCAATTTCTGTTGATTTTACTGTGCATTCTATCGAACCATTCACATCACAAGTAATATCGCCAACAAGTGTCAATTTTGGATTTCCTTTTTTATATATTTTTTCAAACTTTTCCTTAGTTATCAGCTTTGGAAAACGGTTATCCCAATACATACAATTTATTAACGCTGACATGTGTGGAACATATTTATCAAACTGACTCTTGTAATTCTCTGGATTTGTATAATAATCATGTAATTCAAATTCCTTTTCTTTATCAATCGGATTTACCAGATGCTCTTCTTTAAATATTACTTTATAGATAAGATTATTAGGGATTTTTACTCTATCTTTTAATGAAATAAGTTTATCTGGTGAAATTTCTTTTACAGGCAACAAACCACAAATTTCCTGTGCTCCAATAGAAACATTTCCATATCCGGTAAACCCAAAAACCAAAGGACTTAATTCTTTGGAGAATCCATATTCAGAAATATATTGTCCAACTTCCGAAACAACATTTCTAGCATGTTCAAGAGAATGATATGAATGAGCCTGTTTGATTTTTAAAAATGGAGTTTCGTGACCCAGTTCTTTAAGTCGTAATCCTAAAGCCCAAAACGAATTAATCATTCCAGCATAACCAGCATATTTACCGAAAAAGATCAATCTTTTATTTTGTTCGTCAACTATTTTCTCATAATCAATCAAATTGCACTTCAATTCCATCATTTTTTTGAGCATACCCATGTTTTGCTTTTGTCCTTTTGCAACATGTGCAAATAAAACATATGTTTTTTCTTTCTCAAAAAAAGATTCTGGAATTTCTTTTACTCCAAAAATTACAGAACATTTCTTCAAATCTTTGGAAACTTTTGCTCCTACTTTTTGATACTCTTCATCTTTAAAAATACGCTTTGTAGAACTCTCAATCACAACATCCATTTTGTAATGTTTGATAAGTTTTTCAACATGTTTCGGTGTAAGAGGTGCACGCTTCTCCATTTTGTACTTGTCTTCGTGCCTGATACCAATATATATACTCATTTTTAATATTTAATTACAAAACATTCTCAATTATTATGCAAACCTCTATATTTTTTTATTAATATACAAGTGTTTCAAACAAAAAATTTACGAAACAAACACTATTTTGTAAACTTTTATGTTATTAAATTTCAATAAAAATTATATTTAATTGGATTCTTTAGTAACAATATTATTTTTTTAATCGTTTAACATAAATAAATTATTTAAACTCATAACAAAATCTATAATTATTTTAACTATCTATAAAAAAAAGATTATGAAAAAGTTTATTTTCTCTTTTGTTCTCCTTTTAACCTTTTCGGTATGTTTTGCACAAAAAACAGCTGAAGAATTCTTAAATTCTGGTAATGTAAAATATAAAAATCAAAACTTTTCAGAAGCAATAAAAGATTATGATAAATCCATAGAATTAAATCCAAATTTAGCTGAAGCTTATTTTAACAGGGGTTTAGCTTTAAGAAAAGTTCCTGATTATAATTTTGCCATTCGCGATTTTGATAAAGTTATTGAATTAAAACCCAACCATGTTAATGCATATTTGTACAGGGGGCTTACCAAAATATTGTTAAAGGACTTTAATGCTGCTTTAACAGATCTTGATAAAGTAATCGCTTTAGATTCTACAATTGCTGATGCATATTTCAACAGAGGTTTATGTAAATATATTAACAAAGATTATGAAAATGCAATTAAAGATTTTGATAAAAACATTTCTCTTGATCCTAATTCTTCTGATGCATTCACATATAGAGGCAATGCTAAAAAGAAAATAAATAAAATTACAGAATCAATTGTTGATTACGATAAAGCTATACAACTCAATTCTAACAATACAAATGCATTTATCAATCGAGGAATAGCAAAATACCTTTCTGACAAAAAAGCAGAAGCCTGCGACGATTGGAAAAAAGCATCTGACCTTGGTAATAAGTCAGCAGATCAATTGATCAATGAAAATTGCCAACAATAATCCTGCTTTATTTAATATTACTTTTTTATCCTAACTTTCATAAGCATTGAGTGCTAAGATTTTTATTGCTTTGCCTGTTTTAAATGAACTGGAATATATTTCAGTTTGCCTGAATTCTATTTCTAAGCAATCTTATCGAAATTTTGAGCTATGGGTTTGCGTTAATCAACCAGAATCCTGGCATAATGATGTTTCTAAAAAAGAAATAATTAAGAACAATCAACAAGTTTTAGAATTACTTGGTTCTATAACTGATATTCCAATTAAAATTATTGATAAGTCGTCTGCAGGAAATGGGTGGGATAATAAAAAGGGTTGCGTGGGATGGGCAAGGAAAGTAATAATGGATGCAATAAGTCCAATAGCTGATAAAAATGATATTATCTTAAGTTTAGATGCGGATACTGAATTCGGAGAGTACTATTTCCAAACTATCATCAACATCTTTGAAAAAAAACCAAAAGCTGTTGCATTGTCAAACCCATACTATCATAAATTAACAGACAATGAGGTTCTTAATCGTGCTGTATTAAGATATGAAATATATATGCGGTATTATGCAATAAATATGTTTCGCATAAAGTCGCCTTATTCATATACCGCTCTTGGATCAGCTATCGCTGTTCCAAATTGGGCTTACATTGCAATAGGAGGAATTACTCCTAAAAAGAGTGGAGAAGATTTTTATTTTCTTCAAAAACTTACAAAATATGGCAATATTGTTAAGTACAATACTGAAAATGTTTTTCCAGCAACCCGATATTCGGATAGAGTATTCTTTGGAACAGGACCTGCTTTAATAAAAGGCAGCACTGGCGACTGGCAAAGCTACCCTATTTATCACTTTTCACTTTTCGATAATATAAAAAAAACACAAGACCTCTATCCTAGTCTTTTTACTAATAGTATTGATACTCCTTTATCTTATTTTTTGGCAGAACAATTTAATGAGGAAGATGTATGGCAACCATTGCGTAATAACTTCAAAAATGTAAAGCAATTTATTAATGCCTGTCATCATAAAGTAGATGGATTAAGATTATTGCAATACCTAAAAACAATGCAAAAACAAATTCTTCAATCAGATGAGACAAATTTAAAAGATTATTTTCTTGCGTTTTATTCTAATAAAGAATTGAATGAATTAAAAGTTAATTTTGAGACATTCTCTTTCTCTCAATCATCCATCGAAGAATTGAATAAAATAAGAGAATTTCTTAAACAACAAGAATTTAAATATCAAATAGAGGAGTTTAGCAATATATAAAAGATGATAACAATTCTAGGACCTACTGCAACCGGAAAAACTCAATTAGCAGCCCATATTGCATATGAACTAAATGGCGAAATTATAAGTGCTGATTCTCGTCAGGTGTACAGACATATGAATATCGGTACTGGAAAAGATTTGGATGACTACATTGTTAATGATACGAATATACCATACCATCTTATTGATATTGTAGAACCTGGATATGAATACAATGTTTTTGAATTTAAACGCAATTTTCAGAATTCATTTAACAATATTATAAACCGAAATAAGTTACCTATTCTTTGTGGTGGAACTGGTATGTATATTGAAGCTGCTTTAAGAGGTTATAAATTTGCAGAAGTTCCTGAAAATAATGCTTTACGTGAAAATTTATTAAAAAAAAGTAAAGAAGAACTAATAGCAATCCTTGCTTCATACAAAAAAGTTCATAATGTTTCTGATACTTCTGATATAACCAGATTGTTAAGAGCTATCGAAATTGAAACCTTTCATCATGACCATCCAGAAAAACTCGAATCAAACAATAAAATTCAAACAAAAATATTTGGAATTTTATTTCCTAGAGATATAATAAGACAAAGAATTACCGAAAGGTTAAAAAAAAGATTAGAAACAGGAATGATTGATGAAGTAAAATCATTGTTAGAAAAAGGAATTTCAAATGAACGATTGATATTTTATGGCTTAGAATATAAATATATATCCCTCTATCTTTCTGGTTCATTAAAATATGATGAAATGTATAATTTACTTAATATTGCTATTCATCAATTTGCAAAACGCCAGATGACATGGTTTCGCAGAATGGAACGCAATGGTTTTGAAATAATCTGGATAGATGGAAGCAAAAATATCCAAACAAAAACCAAAGAAATAATAAAATATGGTTTTTAAGAATTTGGTTCGATTTTTGTTAAAATAAAACTCATAAATATTTTAATTTTCAGGTTTAAAATCATATATTTGCTTAAATGAATATTGTAAATATATTTTTTCATATTTATAAATATAACAAAAAATGCATTTTAATTCTAAAATACATTTATATAAAGGTGACATCACATTAATAAGTGTTGATGCAATTGTTAATGCAGCTAACAAATCGTTATTAGGAGGTGGTGGTGTTGACGGAGCTATACATAAAGCTGCCGGAAAAGAATTATATGAAGAATGCAAAACACTAAAAGGTTGCGAAACTGGTGAAGCTAAAATTACAAAGGCTTATAATTTACCTGCTAAATTCATTATTCACACAGTTGGCCCAATATGGGGCAATGGTAGTAAAAATGAAAAGAAACTATTAGAAAACTGCTATATCAATTGTTTGAATTTAGCAATAAAAAACAACTTAAAAACAATTGCGTTTCCAAATATAAGTACAGGTTTATATCGTTTTCCCAAACAACTTGCTGCAGATATAGCTATATATACTGTCAATTCTTTTTTAGCTGAACATAATACTATTGAAAGCGTTATGTTTGTTTGCTTTGAAGATGAGAATTATAATATTTATCTATTTTATAAATAAATTATTAAGAATCAAAATAAACAATATGAATATGAAGAAATTTTTTTTTCTGATATGTATTTGCTTAACTGCAATATTCACATCAAAAGCTCAAGAAATTACAAATATTGGCAGACCAGTCAATACATCTGATCATACCGAATATGCACCAACAATAAGTTCTGATGGTAAGACAATGATTTTCGAGTCTGATCAATCTGGATATTGGAAGCTTTATGAAACAAAAAAAATCTCAACTAATAAATGGTCAGAGCCAGTATATATCGAAGAAATAAATGACACGGGTAATGAAAGTGACTTTATTGGTGGACCTTTTTTAACTTATGATGATAATTATATTTACTACACTTCTGATAGAAAAGGTGGAGTTGGAGGAGTTGATATTTGGTATTCTAAGAAACTTGGAAAATCTTGGTCTAATCCGAAAAATCTAGGGAAACCAATTAACACTTCAAGTTATGATGGATTTCCTTCTATTTCTCCAGATGGACAATCTTTATATTTTATGCGGGATGCAAAAGAACCTTCAGTTGAAGATGGTAATTGTTATGCTATTTATGTATCACATAAAAAGGATGATGGAAATTGGGGAACACCTGAATTACTTCCTTATCCTGTAAATACTGGATGTGATGGATGGCCTCGAATAATGGCTGATAACAAAACTCTTATTTTCTCATCGAAAAGAGGCAACAATGAAGAAAATTTTGATTTATTTAAAACAGAACTTCAAAATGATGGGAGTTGGTCTAAACCAAAACCTTATACTTTTGCAAATACCGATACAGATGACAAGTTTGTTTCTATCCCAGCTTCTGGAGAAATTATGTATTTTACAGTTGAGACAAATGGTAATGAAGATATTTATTTTCGCCCTATTCCAAAAGAATTAAGACAAAAAAACAATATTACTATTAGTGGAACAATTCTGGATATAGAAACAAAAAAACCAGTTCAGGCCAACTTAACCATTACAAATATTACAACAAATGAAGTTATTACAATTATCGAAAATGATGCAGTAGATGGCACATATATGGTTGTATTAAGCGAAGGAGCTGATCTGGATTTTTCTGCTTCTGCAAAAGGTTATTCATTTTACTCTGAAGAATTCAATCTAAGTGATCTGAAGGAATATAAAGACATTGAAAAAAATATTGAATTAGTTCCTTTAAAATTAAATAGTTCATTTGTTTTAAATAGCATCATCTTTGAGAATGATAAATATAATCTTTTACCTTCTTCTATTCCAGAATTGAATAAAGTTGTTAAACTACTTAAAGAAAACCCAGATCTTATTGTTGAAATATCAGCTCATACAGATGCTATGGGTTCTGCCCAACACAACCAAGTTTTATCTGACAACAGAGCAAAGTCTGTTGTTGATTATCTTGTATCAAAAGGCATAAATAAAAACCGTTTAATTGCCAAGGGTTATGGTGCAAAATTTCCTAAATACCCCAATGATACAGAAGCCAATATGTCGAAAAACAGAAGGGTTGAATTTAAAATAGTAAATAAACAATAAAGAAATGCCTAAAGTGAACTTGAGTTGGGAGTGACTAAAGTTATTTAATTGGAATTTGAAAAGACTAAAACAATAGACACAAAAAACAAAATTAAACAATAACTAAAATTAATAGTATGTTTTCACAAAAAGAAATTGATCAGTTTAATTCCAAAGGGATTGATTTAGAAACTATTGAAAAGCAAATACATCATTTTAAAACTGGTTTCCCTTTTGTAGAATTAGTTGGTGCTGCAACCAAATCAAATGGTATTTGTATTCTCAATGCAGAACAAATAGAAAACTTAGTTGCAAGTTATGATAAAATTTCAAAAGAAATAAATATCTTAAAATTTGTTCCAGCATCAGGAGCTGCAACACGCATGTTTAAACATTTATTTTCTTTAAAAGAAACTTATAAAAACAAAGTAGAAGACTACAATAAATATTTATTAGATAAGGGTTTTAATTCTGTATATTATTTCATTAACCATATTGAAAGATTTGCTTTCTATGAAGACTTAAAGGATTCTATGCTCAAAGATGGTTTTTCAATTATTGATTGTATTGAAAAAAAAGATTTTACAACCATTATAGATTATTTATTGACAGAGAAAGGATTAAATTATAGTAATCTGCCAAAAGCTTTACTTAAATTTCACAAATATGATGTTTATTCCAGAACAGCAATTGAAGAACATATTGTAGAATCAGCAAATTACTGTAAAGACAAAGATAATACCTGTGCTATTCATTTTACTATTTCACCTGAGCATCAGGAAAAATTCTCTACACTGGTAGATTTGGTGATTGATACATATGAGAAGACCTTTAAGGTTAAGTTTAATATAACTTATTCTATTCAGGATCCCTCAACAGACACTATTGCTGTAGATTTGCAAAACAAACCAGTTGTTGAAAAAGACGGGAAAATATTATTTCGACCTGCTGGGCATGGTGCGTTAATTGAAAATTTAAATGATGTTAATGCTGATCTGGTATTTATCAAAAACATCGATAACATTGTACCCGACAGTCTGAAAGCTGAAACTTATCTATATAAAAAAGCTTTAGCAGGTTTATTAATGGATTTGCATTATAAAATTCAATATTACTTAAGATTAATTGAAATAAGAGATTGTAATGAATCACTTTTATCTGAAATAGCAAGATTTGCAGTTGAAAATTTAAACATAAAACTAGATATTGGGTACGAATACCTCACAAGTAATCATAAATGCGATTACCTATTCGAAAAACTTAACAGACCAATGAGAATTTGTGGTATGGTTAAAAACGAAGGAGAACCAGGTGGTGGTCCTTTTTGGGTGAGAAATAATGACAGATCTATTTCATTACAAATTGTAGAGTCCTCTCAAATAAATCTTCAAAACCATGAACAAAATAACATTTTTAAATCTTCTACTCATTTCAATCCGGTAGATTTGGTTTGTTGCCTGATCGATTATAGAGGAAACAGATTTAATTTACCTGATTACATCGACCCATCTACAGGTTTTATTACCATCAAATCGAAAGACGGACAAGATATTAAGGCTATGGAATTGCCTGGGCTTTGGAATGGTGCTATGGCCAACTGGATTACTATTTTCGTTGAAGTTCCTTTATCCACTTTTAATCCTGTAAAAACAGTGAATGACCTGCTACGAAAAGAACATCAATAACAAAAGTGAAACTCAAGTTCTTATTGATTTTTTAAGATTTTAAAACAAGGATTAACGATTTGATATTTTCAAGAAAAGTAAAAAAACTGAAATTAATAAACAGAAATCCTATTTTATTGTTTCTTATTCTTAATCAATTGCTGGAGTCTATCCCTGTTTTTTATAGCTTCCAAATAATCTGGATTTATAGAAATAGCTTGGTTATATAGGGCAATAGCATCTTCATACTTTCCAAAATCAGACATAATATTTGCCTTATTATTATATGCCTCAGCATAATCATTTTTTAAATAAATAGCTTTATTAAAATCTTCTAATGCTCCAAAGGAATCTTTTAGATAGTACTTTGCTATTCCACGATTATTAAAAGAACTGGCATTACTATTATCGAACTTTATAGCTTTGTCGTAGTCATCTTTTGCCTCATTATACATTCCCAAATGTCCCTTAGACAATCCACGGTTATTATACGCATCTGCATAATTTGGATTAATGGTTGATGCCTTGTTTAAATACAGTAAAGCTCCTTGATAATCACCATAATCATTTAATATTTTACCGTAATTACTTAAAGGACGAGGTTTATCTGGTGATTTCTTAAGACAATCCAACCAGAAAGTATAGGTATTGAACCATACTTTATTGCGCTGGTAGGTTAATACACCAAACACAGTTGCCATTGTAATGGCAATTGCCAACATAATGGAACGAACATCTTTATATTTATCAAAATAAAGAAATATTCCAATTAATACAAACAAATATCCTATCATAGATAAATAAACCCTATGCTCAAATATTACATTTGGTCTAGCAACGATGCTCGACTGAACTGATATAGTAATGAAAAACCAAAATATACCAAATGAAATCCATTTGTTATTTTTCCTAAGCCATATTGCCAAAACAATCAAAGAAACAATTATTAAAAAACTGCCTATCGTTTTTAATTCAAAGAACCCTGTTGATAAAGGATAATCATAATCGAAAACTTGATTGATCGGCACAAACAACAATCTAATATAGGTTACTATAACTCTAAATTCAGTTAATAAATAAGTATATGTGGTAATTGAATAATTATTGCCTTCGGTAGGTTCAACTACTTTAAAAAAATCCTCATACCTAACTGTCAGAAAGAATAGTGTTAGAGTTGAAATAAGAAATAACAATATCAGATATACCCATTTGCTTTTCCAAATTTTAAAAGAGGTATTGAAAAAATAGATTTCATATAACAATAATACAAATACAATAGTATATGTTATTTCTTTGGTTAATAATCCAGCAATAGCAGCAAAAACAGATATTATAAAAAAAAGAACTTTCTTTTTAAACTGATTGTCTGGTAATCTTCCCTTTATATACAAATTTAATGAAAGCAAATAAAACAATGTAGCAAGCGATACCAATCGCTGTACAATATAAGTAACTGCTTCGGTCATTATAGGATGAACTACAAATAGCAATGCTGCAAATAAAGGAACCATCATTTGCATTTTGTTATCGTATTTATCTTTTATTGCAGGAGTCTGAAAAGTTTGTTTAATTAACCAATAAACCAGAAATGCATTCGTAAGATGAATACATAAATTAACCAAATGGTATCCCCAAACATTTAAACCATTGAAATGATAATTTAGTACAAAGGTTAATATCCCAATAGGTCTGCGAGGATTGAAACTCCACCATGAATACATGTCCCACAAATTTCTTATTCTAAGGTTATCAGTAATATTGGGATAATCATCAAATTGGAATTCACAATGAAAGGAATTTATATAAGCTGCAACTCCGGCAATCACTATTATTAAAATTGACAAAAAATTGAACGACTTTCTATTATTATATAACCACTTCATAATTTCTATAAATTGATTTTGTAAAAATACAAATCAATTTAATAATGCTTGAATAAATTTATTGAGGGGTAAACAAGTTGACAAATAATATTAAATAGGAACGAGTGCATTACTCGTTCCATAAAGAAAAAACCTAATATAATTAAAATTTACAAACTGTTAAAAAGCCCTTATAGCGCGAATATAAGATGTAGCATTGCTTTTTAAAGCAGAAGTTTGAGATCCATCGCCAAAATTCTGTCGCCACGCATAATAATCATTGGCTTCGCTTGAGCTCCAATAGTTGGCATTGGCAAAACCACCAACCGCACTTTGCTCCAGATATAATAAATTCAATTCGTATTTTGAAGGCAAATACCAATCACCATAAGTAACTCCAAATACTGTTATTTCAAATTCATTGCAAATTCTTGCAGCATAAGTACCATTTGCATCACCATCACCATAGCCCTGATTGGCAATAATAATTGAGGTATTAGATTTACCAGATCCAACTCCACCAGTAGTAGTCATAGTATAAGTATTTGTTCCTGCATACCACCTCACACCTAATGAACAGTCAGCTGTTGTAGCTATCAGTCCATGCATCCCATTGTCATAAACATAAAACACTATACCGCCACCATAACTTTCGCCAATGTAATGCGGATTAAATTGAATTAAATAAGGGTTCAAAGTAGTTCCTGACCCAGTAACAGCAATATGATTTCCTGCTGTTATTTTAGTTTCGCTGCCATCCGCATTTTGCAAATCAACTAATTTGATTTTATCCGTATTGCTCATAAAACCACTGGTAGTAGTTGTAGCATTTGAATGTGAATGGTTTGTTAATGCAAAATTAGGAGTAAAATTTATCCAATTGGTTCCATTAAATTTCAACATTTGGTCAGTAGCCGGTGTTGTAATAATAAATGGATTGCTTGTAATTTCACTCCATGAAGGCACATATCCAATTGGGCGGTACAAACCAGCATGATTGCCCCAACTATAAGCACTATTCCAATTAGTTATATTAGTTGAAGTAATAACATTTGCTGCATGAGAAGTGGTCATTGCATTTGTAATTCCATATCCTGCTATTGTGGTTGGAGTGCTTGTTATATTTGACCATGCAGGAACCCAGGTAATTGGACGATATAAACCTGAATGACTCCCCCAACCATAAGCAGTATTCCAATTTGCTATACTTAGAGTGGGCAAGTTTGTTAAGGAATTATAATCGGCAGTTTCTGCCGTTTTTGCATTCAAAGCATAAGGAACGCTCATTAATTGACTTGTTCCTATAATGGTATAATTAGCTCCACCTGTTGGGTCTGTTTCTGTTTTAATATAAAAAGGTCCATTAGCCCAATTAATAGTATTAAAACCTGCTCCACTTCCAATTTCAAGGCTAACTAAACCATTTGCATTTGAAGTAGGTGTTAGTGTTTCTGTATATACTACCGAACCACTTGCAGAGCCTTGCAAAATACTTATTTTTATACCTATTAATTGATTTACGACTAATTGACCGCTGGTATTGCGAATTACTGCCTGATAGCTCAATTTTTGAGGTGATTGAGCAAAAATTGAAGAACTGATAAAAAGATATGTTAACGATAAAATTAACGTTACCTTGAATTTAAATGTTTTATTTTTCATAACTTTTAATATTAATTTGGTTTATACTCTTATTATTATCCATATTTGTAATAATGCTATAAAGCATTTTTTTAAGATTAATTAATTTTGTTATTAAAGTGTTATCATAACTATATCTTGGTGAACTCACACATAAATGCAACCAATATTCTGTATCGTTTGCTGCTTTCACTGCATTTTTTAATTTATTGATATAAGCAAGGTCATCCTTTATATTTTGTGCTTGTTTTATAATGACACCAATTGAAGTTCCTGATTTTAATAATTTCTTTGCAATAACACTTTTTGTTTGTTCTTCTAACTGCTCAGAAAATTCAATGATGGCAAGCGCAAATTGAAAACTCAACTCTAATATTTCATTTTTCTTTTCCATAATTGTCATCATAAGCTCAACTCAATTAATTAAATTCTACTATTATTTTTTAATGATTTTAAATATTTTTAACACTTTGCCGTTTTCAATTACATTCAAAAAATAAATGGCTGGAACAAGATTGCTCATAATTATGCTTGTTTCGCTAACTATTATCTTTTTATTTTCTAAAAGATTTCCATTTATATCAATAAGCTGAAAAGATAAATTTGAATTGTCAAAGTTTTCTATTTTAAGTGTCAGAAAATCAGTAGTTGGGTTGGGATATGCCGAGCATATAAGGTTTATTCCTACCATTTCACTAACACCAATTATTACAGAAATTTCGAATGGTTGTTGCACACCTGATGATACAGAGCCATTAGTTCCTGAATTAGTTGTATAAAAAACCTGTCCAACCGAATAACTAACTGTGCCTTCGCTTCCCGAAGCATTGCCAGCTGATGTTATGTTAGCTTCCTGTGCTTGCAATCCATTGATGCTAATTACCATGCCAATTATTGCAATTGTTTTTAACATTTTAAGATTCATTTTTAACCTCCTTAATTTTATTCAATGATTAATTTTTGAGTAACAATACCTGTCTGACTTTGAATTTTAATAAAATACAAGCCTTTTGCCAAAGTACTAACGTCTATTTCAAAAGAATATTCATTGTTATAGCTATTTGAAAACACATGTTCTCCTTTTACATTATAAATGTTCACTATTATTTCATTTTCCAACACAGCATTTATTGTAAGTGTAATTTTGTTTTTTGCAGGATTTGGATAGATTGTAAATGCTGATTCAGTTAATTTGTTTTTATTAACAAATACAGCACCTCCATTTGTAGTCTTAAGTATGGTTCCATTATCCCCAACAATATAAGCGGTATTGGCATCAATGATGCATACAGAACGCAATTTACTAAGCGTGCCACTTGTTTGTGCAAACCAGTTAGTTCCGCCATTAGTTGTTTTTCGAATAGTACCATTATCACCAACCACATAACAATTACTTGAGAGTGACTTGACAGAATATAAAATTTCGCTAGTAAACCCATTTTGAAAAATCCAATTTGTTCCTACATTGGTTGTTTTTAAAATGATTCCATACTCTCCAACTGCATAACCATTATTGGCATCAGTAAAGTAAATAGATACTAACCAATTAACTGTCCCACTTGTTAAGGTTGCCCAATTTGCACCAAAATTTGTTGTTTTTATAATGGTGCCCCCTTGCCCAACGGCATAACCAAGAAAATCATAACTAAAATAAACAGATTGCAAATAATTACTCCCCACTCCAGTTGATAATGATGACCAGTTTGCTCCGCCATTAGTTGTCTTTATGGCAACCCCTGAAGTGCCAACCGCATAACCGGTATTGGCACTGGAAAAATAAATTGAATATAAGCTATTAGTTGTACCACTTATTTGTGCAGACCAATTTGCTCCTGCATTTGTGGTTTTTCGAATGGTGCCATTAAGTCCAACAACATAACCAGTATTGGCATCTGTAAAGTAAACTGATGCTAACCAATTCCCGCTTCCACTTGTTACTGCATACCAATTTGTTCCTCCGTTGGTAGTCTTCAGAATAGTTCCATACTCTCCAACTGCATATCCATTATTAGCATTGGTAAAAAAAACAGAATTTAAACCATAGGTTGTTCCACTTGTCTGGCTTGCCCATTGCGAAAATGCCAAGACAGATATCAGCATTAAATAGATTGTAATTTTTAATTTTTTCATGTTTTTAATTTTTAAACTGTTTATATTTATTTACGTATATTATTCAATCACAAGTTTTTTTGTAAACAAGCCATTTTGGTTTTGTATTTTAACTAAATACATTCCTTTATTAAATGCACTTACATCGATTTCCATTGTATTTTGAATACTGATTTGATTTGAAAAAACACTTTCTCCTTGCATATTGTATATGCCTACCAATGTTTCTTTTCCAAAATCATTATTGGCTGTTAGCGTAACTTTGTTTTTTGCAGGGTTTGGATAGATTGTAAATGCAGATTCTGTTAATTTATTTTCATTAACATATACAGTACCCCCATTTGTTGTTTTTAGAATAGTACCATTTGCACCAACCACATAAGCAGTATTTGCATTGGTAAAACAAATATCCATTAATTGATTGCTCGTGGTGCTGGTTTGAATTTCCCAAATTGCTCCACCATTTGTTGTTTTTAAAATTGCTCCATTATCTCCAACTACATAACCAGTATTTATATCTGTGAAGTGAACAGAACGCAACATT
>DYDE01000034.1 GCA_020718065.1 Marinifilum sp.
TATTCAATATCATTTATTTTATCCCGAACTCAGGTTAATAGATTGATTTAATGAATTGTTTATCAGGTTTTATTAAGAATAAGAAGATAAATTTAATTTATTTTTTATCAAATCCATGAGATTTGAACAATAATCTGAGAGATTTGAACAATAATCTGATGGATTTGTTCTCATATCTTTGCGATTTTATATCAAATCCGAAAGATTTGTTCTATTTTCTTTCGGATTTATTCGAAAATCTTTAAGATTTTATCACAAATCCCATGGATTTTTTAAAAACCTGATGGAAAAGATGCAAAATCTTTCGGATTTTACTTAAAATCCACCGGATTTTAGAACTTTTCCGAAACATTTGAGGACAAATCACATGGATTTGATTTAAAATCCATCGGATTTGATAAAAAATCAAGTGGAATTGAGAAAAAATAAAGAATATCTTTCTTTAAAAAAGAAATAAAGGATATCATTTACTAAAGATTCAGTAAGTAAAAAATCATTTACTTAATCTTTTCTATTGGATACTGAACTTGTCGATGTGTCATTTATCTAATATCAAGTAAGCATTCATTATCGAATTATTCTTCTATGAATGCAACTTGTGATAAAATCAGGTTTTAGAACTTTTTAGTTCGGGTGGCAAGAAAAATTAAGGAATTTAATCGGACAAGATTGATTAGATAAAATGTTTTATGAAGCTAAATACCTATAAAAAATCCCCCTTAAAAAGGGGGACAACATATTTTAGAGTTTTAAACCAACATACATCCTTAAATATGGAAACCTGGGTTTAAAATCAACTGATTCATCAGGATCTGTATTAAGGTATTTTGCACTTCCAAAATTAGCATCAAATCCAACTGCAAGAATACTGAAACGATATGTTGCACCTAATGAATGATTAACGCCAAAATAATGATCATCTTCTTCTAAAGGCACATTATAACTAAATATATATTGTGGTGCAATTTGATAATAAAAATCAATTGCCATCTTATCATTTAATCCTAGAGAAAAATAAGGACCTAATTTAAACATAGAAAATTGAATATCTTGTTCTATCAATTCACCGTCCATTTTAAATTTAGAATAACCAACATTAAGCCATGTTACTCTTATACCAATTGCTTTATCTCTTAAATCAGCAATTCTAAACATGTTTCCAATTTCGAAACTTGGACCTACTCCATTTTTATAACTAGTAGTGTTATCAACATCACTTTCAAAACCATAATTTTTGTTTGGGATAAAGAGTCCAAAATTAAAAAAGAAGCCTCCTTTAGTAATATCTTTCTGTGTTGCAAATGGTTTCTTTGGCAAATTGTTTCCTTTTTTAAATACATCGCCTGCATTTGTAGCATTTATAAACATGCAGCATAGACAAATCAATAAAAATCTTGTAAATAATTTCATTTTTTTTAGGTTTTTAATTATACTTACTCTTAAGGTTTTTCAGCTTACACCTATTATGTTTAGCAAACATTGTATTAAAGACAAAAATAAGACAAATTTAATTAAGTATTAACATTTTAAACATATATTTTTAAATCACTACTAATGTGCATTATCATCTTGTTCA
Organism: Marinifilum sp.; assembly: GCA_020718065.1. GTDB lineage: Bacteria > Bacteroidota > Bacteroidia > Bacteroidales > CG2-30-32-10 > CG2-30-32-10. The sequence goes on from DYDE01000034.1 coordinate 1,577, forward strand.
ATAATGTTTTGTTTGACTTGTATTACAGTTGGTAAATCTTTAATGGATATTTTATCAAAAGTGAATAATTCTGCAATTTGCAATGTTTCATAAAAAGATTAAAAAATAAAGGTAATATGTTATAAATTCAAAACGCAAATCAATAAAAATTATATAACACAAACAAACGATTTTTATATTCATGTATTTCTAATTTATAAACGCGTATTTTTTCAGTATAAAAACGTTTTTTTATAAAAAAATTATTGCCGGATTAAATTATAAAAAGTGTATAATTTTTTTTTAAAAGAATAATTTTTGCATTTATAATTGAAATATATACTTTTACAAACAAAAAATATTTAAATAGACAAACTATAACAACAACAATCAATGAAAATGAAAACAAAACTATTACTATTTCTTTTTTTATTATCTATTTATGCAAATGCTCAGGTTTCAAATAATCTTATAACTGATAAATCAGCAATTTCAAATTTAAATTTATTAGCAGACAATAATACGAACTATTCAAACAGCATATATAATGACCAATCATTTGATTTACATAAATATCTTAATACTTATAAATTTGAAAGTAATTTATCACAAACACCACCTCAAGATCCCGCAAACAGACTAAGATATGGAGTAAAGCTTACACAGCATTTCAATTACCCGATCATGCATACTTCACCAACTTCAAGTGTTTATATAAAGAATCACAATTTTTATTTTGGTCCGGAATTTACATTTCTTTTAACAAAAGGTTCGAGCGACTCTACTGACGATTGGACACCAGAACTCTTAGGTTTAAATGTTGGCTATAGATGCCTGATAAAAACAGACATGAAAAAAGCCAATTTTTTTGTGCAAATGAACTTTTCTTTTTACCGTGTTAAATATAAAGAATACGCTTCAGGATCCTTAGTTGCAATTGAAAAGGACAAAATGATCATTGAAAATACGGGTGGAGCAGGTTTAAACTATCGTTTCAACAAAAAGATTGAAATTTTTGGTGGTGTTGGTTTTGGTTCTACCAGTGGTTTTTTCTTATTACTCAGGCATTTTGTTCCCCATTCATTTATTGGGGTTGGTTATAAAATTAATTAAAAACATATAAAATGGAAAAAATTATTGCTTGTTGTGGTTTAGACTGTGCAAGTTGCGAAGCCAGAATTGCTACTGTAAAAAATGATGATACCTTGAGAAAACAAACTGCTGAGAAATGGCAAATACAGCATAATTCTCCTGATATTAAACCAGAAATGATTAATTGTTTGGGCTGTCGCCAGGATGGTGTGAAATTTGGTCATTGTATGGTTTGCGAAATACGTACTTGTGTTAATATGAAGGGTTATGATACCTGCGCCCAATGCAAAGAGATGGAAACATGCCAGATTGTTTCATTTGTCCACAAATATGTTCCCGAAGCAATTGAGAATCTCAAATCTTTGAATTAATTCACGATTTTAGATTGATGATATTTTTGATCAATCAATCTGCTTAAAATCTTTTCAATTCAATAATAAAATAAAAGAAGCCAGATTAATATATTTATCTGGCTTCTTTTTCTATTTAAAGAAATAATAAGTTGTAATTTATTTCTTTTTAGAAACTTGTTTTGCAGTTTTTTTAGCAGGTGTAGCTTTCACTGTAGCAGGTTTTGCTTCTTGTTTAGGTTTATCTTTCTTAACAGAAGCTTTTCCTTTGCCTTTTATTGCTGCCTGAGCTGCTGCTAAACGTGCAATAGGGACTCTGAATGGAGAGCAACTAACATAAGATAAACCTGTTTTAAAACAGAATTCAACAGATGCAGGATCGCCACCTTGTTCACCACAAATACCAACTTTCAGATCTTTGCGGGTAGCACGTCCTTTTGTTACAGCCATTTCAATTAACTGTCCAACGCCATCCTGATCAATTGTCTGGAATGGGTCTGCTGCTAATATCTTTTGATCTAAATATTCATTCATAAATCCACCAATATCATCGCGGCTGAAACCAAATGACATTTGAGTTAAATCATTGGTTCCAAAAGAGAAGAATTGTGCAGTCTTTGCCATTTGATTAGCAAGTAAGCAAGCACGTGGAATTTCTATCATGGTACCATATAAGTAATCTATAGATTTTACTTTAAATTTAGCACATACTTCGGCATACACTTTGTCTGCAATTTTCTTTGTAAAATCCAATTCGCCAACTTCGCAGGTAACAGGAACCATAATTTCTGGTTTTGGTTTTTTACCTTCTTTTATTAATTCCACAGTAGCCTCGAAAATAGCACGGATTTGCATTTCAGAAACTTCAGGATAAGTAACACCTAAACGAACACCACGATGTCCCATCATAGGGTTTGATTCGTGTAAAGCTTCACCTCTTTTTGCAACCGCTTCAACAGAAATCTTTAAAGCCTTTGCTAATTCAGCTTGTTTTTCTTTGCCTACTGGAACGAATTCATGTAATGGAGGATCAAGTAAACGGAATGTAACAGGCAGTCCATCCATTGCTAATAATGTTGCTTTGATATCTTTTTTAACAAAAACAGCAAGTTCGTTCAGTGCTTTTACTCTTTCAGCCAAACCATCACTTAAGATCATTTTTCTTAATGCTTCCAAAGGTTTTTCTGAACCAACACCATAGAACATATGTTCAGTACGGAAAAGACCAATACCTTCAGCCCCATAATCGCGGGCAATTTTTGCATCAGCAGGAGAGTCGGCATTTGTACGAACACCCATAGTACGGAACTTATCAACTATTTTCATGAAAGATTTAAAACGTGGATTTTCTGTAGCATCCATTAATTTCAAAGCTTTCTGATAAACGTGACCTTTTGTTCCATTAAGTGTAACAAAATCACCTTCTTTTAATACAACATTAGTTCCTTCAATTTTTGCTGTTTTTGATTTTGCATCAACATGAAGTTTTCCTGCACCAACAATACAACATTTTCCCCAACCACGAGCAACAAGAGCAGCATGAGATGTCATACCTCCACGGGCAGTTAATATACCAACTGCTGCACGCATACCTTCAACATCTTCAGGGTTAGTTTCTTCGCGAAGAAGAATTACTTTTTTACCTTTTCTTTCCCAGGCAACAGCATCTTCAGCAGTAAATACTAATTGACCAACAGCAGCACCAGGACCAGCAGGTAAGCCTTTTACAAGAACAGAAACCTTCTTTTCTTCATTTGGGTCACAAATAGGGTGTAACAATTCATCTAGCTGTGCAGGATCAACTCGCATTACAGCTGTTTCTTCTGTTATCAGCTTTTCTTTTAACATGTCCATAGCCATGTTCAACGCAGCTGTACCAGTACGTTTTCCTGCACGACATTGTAACATATATAATTTACCTTCCTGAATGGTGAACTCAATGTCTAACATATCAGTAAAGTTCTTTTCTAATGCAGTACGAATTTTATCAAGCTGTTTGTATATTGTTGGCATAGCCTCTTGCATACTTTTTAAATGCTTGTTTTGCTCGTTTTTAGTATCATTATTCAATGGACTTGGAGTTCTGATTCCGGCAACAACGTCTTCACCTTGAGCATTCACCAACCATTCACCATAGAATAAGTTTTCTCCGGTAGCAGGGTTTCTTGTGAATGCAACACCAGTTGCAGAAGTATCGCCCATGTTACCAAATACCATTGCCTGAACGTTAACAGCAGTTCCCCAATCATCAGGAATACCTTCAATTCTTCTGTAAGAAATTGCTTTTTTACCATTCCAGCTTTTAAAAACAGCTTTTATACCACCAAATAATTGCTCTTTTGCATTATCTGGAAATTCTTTACCTAATTCTTTTTTAACTGTTTTTTTAAAATCTTCTGCTAATTTTTTTAAATCATCAGCAATTAACTCAGTATCTTCTTTAACTTTTTTTGTCTTTTTGTATGCATCAAGAATATCGTCAAGTTTTTTACGGATATTTTTATCAAGACCTTCTGCTTTATCCATTACAACATCAGCATACATCATTATTAAACGTCTGTATGAATCCCAAACAAATCTAGGATTGTTTGTTTTTTTGATTAAACCGGGGATAGTATCAGTGCAAAGACCAATGTTTAAAACGGTATCCATCATTCCAGGCATTGAAGCTCTTGCACCAGAACGACATGATAATAATAAAGGATTTTTTGGATCACCATATTTCATTCCCATTTCCTCTTCAACTTTTTTCATCCCAGCAAGCACCTCTGCTTCTAAAGATTTTGGTAATGAACATTTGTTTGCATAATAATCAGTACAACATTCTGTAGTGACTGTTAAACCGGCAGGAACCGGAAGACCTAAGTTAACCATTTCAGCTAAATTTGCACCTTTTCCTCCAAGCAGATTCTTCATATTGGCTTTTCCTTCAGCTTTCTTACCACCGAAATAGTATACATACTTTTGTTTCATAATGAATTAAAATTATTAAGTTTATATAAATGAGTGAATTATAATAAATAGTTTTAATTTGCAAATTTAAAACAAATTTTAACCCTATCCTGATTTAATATAAAAAAAGTCCGATAAATTTTTACCGGACTTTTTTATCATTATGAAATGAAAAAGTAAAAGTGTTTTTTTATTTTCTAAATCCACTCGTATATTGATTTAACTCATCTATAGAACTTTCAAAGGTAAAAGCATCATTAACTACATAATAATTACCCATATCATAAGTATAACCATATGCATATTTGGCAAAATCTAAACGGGTATCTTCAAAACTGAATAACATCATTATTTCTTTTACTTGTGCACTTAATAAACAATTCGTATTTATTATCTGTTTTGCTATTGAAAGTTTGCTGTCTTCAAAAGATTTAGAAGCAATTGTGCTTTTTGCAGAAGAAAAATCCTGAGGTGTCATTGGATAAGGACAGCCAATAGGTCCATTATAACCTGGTAAAACATAAGTATTATTGGTAGGTGGGGGAGTTGGAGGGTAATCTCCACTATTTGAAGTTGTAGTGGTAGTCGTTGTTGTTGTACTGTAAGTAGATGTTGTTGTAGTATTATCGCTTGTATTTACATTCATATTAAAATTTACACCACCATTCGGATCGCTAACATTAATACCAACAACAACACTGTTTGGATCTGTATTATCACCGGTAGTAGTTGTTGTTGTCTGAGTATGAGTTACCGTATTAGGTGGAGGAGCAGTTGTAGTATAAACAACTGAAGTTTGACCTGATGTTGTTGGAGGTGCTTCAGTTATCGGAACTTCATTCATATAACGAATAGTATATTCTCCTTTATTGTTTTTTTTGATACAAAATGTTGTTTCTGTTCCTTGTCCAAACATCAGGTTTTTATCTAATTCACCCAATTTTACATCTTCAAAAATAATTTTAACCTTATAGTTGGGAGCGGGGAGGTCAGTAACCTTTACATTGGTTTCTGGTTTAGGGTTTTGTAATATTCCATTCAATATCACACTGAAACGTTCACCTTGTTCAGAAAAAAAAATTAAATTGGTTTTTTGTGCATTGATAAATGTCAAGCTCAACAATGCCAAGCTAAGAAATAAGAATAATTTTTTCATATGATTGTATTTTTTAATGAATATTTTTTGAAATAAATCTTTTTCAAATATTGTACCAAAAATTTTAAGAATTGATAAGAATGAATAATATTAATACAAAAAAAGGTAATTTAATGAAAATTAAATGCCATTCCTCCAATACATGACCACATTGGTACATCAAGATAATAATTCTGATACAAAACACCAAGTGAAATATAGCCATCAATATGGTCATTTTGCAATAATGCATAATTGAAACGAGTACTACCTTCTATTCGGGGAATATTTGCAGTGGTATAATCTTTAGCAATACGAAATTCATTGTCAATACGATATTTGTAATCGTCCATAAAAAAATCCAAGCCAATAGAGTGTTCGTTGAAGTATGTTTTGCTATAATTTTCAAACATAAAACCAGAGCCAATTCTTAATATAACAGGTTTTGTTACCAATAGGTTTAATTGCAATACCTGCCAATCAATAGTGTTCCAATAATCTGAACCTTGAGATGTAATTTCAATTAAACTTGTAAAGCGTGCATCTGTTGAAAATAATCCCCAATTCCCTCTGATTCTAGGTAAGGCAATTATGGAACTTGAAGGATGAAATGCTCCCTGAGGCATAAAATCAAAAGAAGTTACAATAGGTACATTGTCTTTGTTGTCAATATATGACTTGTTTAATTCAATCATACTGGATATGGCAATATCAAAACAAAAATCTGCTACGCTGCTAAAACAAGCCTCCCCGCAATTTTCCATACAAGGCGAACTGTTTCCACCTAGATGTTCAGATTCTTTTTTATTGTTATCTGAATTTTCCTTTATTTTATCTACTTGTGAAAATCCGTTTAAGGCAAATAATACCAGAATCAAATAAAATAATATTTTTGTCATAGATAAACTATTTTTTTTCCCTTTTTAAAACTATTTGAGGAGTTTCTATCATATTGCTAATGTTTAGCACTCTGTCAACAAGGGTGAAAGCAAAATAAACAGTATCATACTTAGAAACAATTGGCAAATCCAGATATGTATCTATACTATATTCTATATCTCCTTTGATTGCACGTTTAACCCCAGTTGGTAAAATCATTGGAATTTTGACATCAAAATTGAATAAATCTTCTGGTTTGACTTTTAATTTAAAAACTCCATTTATTTTTTTATAATAATAAACATGAATGCTTTTATTTGCTGTGTCGTTATCTGGAAATCCTATGTCCCCATCCCCATCTTTAAAAGAAATATGGAAAACAATACAAGAATCAAGAGTGTCTGTGTTTTGTTTTACAATAAAATCTTTTAATTCTATTTCTGGAATAATAGGATAAACTTCTTTTTTCTGACAAGAAGAAAAGAAAAAAATCAGTATAAATAATGTTAAGAAAATATTAATGATTTGTTTTAAAGGTTGTTTCATGTGTTAATTTTTTAATTTTTATTTAATGTACACATGGAATGCCCTGATAATAATCATCTCGCTTGGCATGCTGTTGTTTATGGGCATTTCATAATATAATTTTCATTTGCAAAAATAAACAATAAAATTAATTTTTTTTCTTTGGAAAGTAAAGAGTTTTTATGTTTATTTTTGCATAATAAACGAAATGGCGATAAAAATAATGCAAAAACGGTGGGTTGTTAAGAAAAAGAATAACATTGAGGTAGTTAAACAACTTACCGAATCGCTAAATATTGATGAAGTTCTTGCTAATTTGCTTATACAAAGGGGTATAACAAATTATGATGAAGCAAAGTCTTTTTTCAGACCAGAATTGTTGCAACTACACGATCCGTTCTTAATGGCAGATATGGATATCGCTATTAAACGAATAGGAAAAGCTATTAAAAGCAATGAAAAAATATTGGTATATGGCGATTACGATGTAGATGGAACAACTGCAGTTGCATTGGTTTATTCTTTTCTTTATAAATTGTATAAAAATGTAAATTATTATATACCTGACAGGTATAAAGAAGGATATGGTATTTCTATAGCTGGTATTGATTATGCAGCTGAGAATAATTATAGCCTGATTATTGCCTTAGATTGTGGTATTAAAGCTGTTGAACAAATTGATTACGCTAATAAAAAAGGTGTTGAATTTATTATTTGCGATCATCATCGACCGGGAGATAAGGTTCCGAATGCATTTGCAATTCTAGATCCTAAAAGAAATGATTGCAAATATCCATTTAAAGAACTTTCTGGCTGTGGAATAGGATATAAATTAATTCAGGCATATGGCATTTCTAATAATATGCTATCTGAAGAAATTGAAAATTATTTAGATTTGGTTGTACTAAGTATTGCTTCAGATATAGTTCCAATTAATGGAGAGAATAGAATTTTGGCTTATTATGGATTAAAAAAACTTAATGCTAATCCACGCCCAGGCATTGAAGCAATTCTTATATACTCAAATATTGTAAAAAGACAAAAAACAGATATAAATTACAATCCTGAAAATTTATTTAATAGAGAAATTACAATAAATGATCTTGTTTTTTTAGTAGGCCCCAGACTTAATGCAGCAGGAAGAATAGATAATGGTAAAAATGCAGTAGAATTGCTGATTTCAGCAGATTTACCTGATGCAAAATCTAAGGGACATAATATTAACATTAGTAATACAGAACGTAAAAGTCTTGATTCACAAACAACATTGCAGGCAATAGATATGATTAAAAGCGATGTTGCTTTGCAAAGAAAAAAATCAACAGTCCTTTTTCAACCAGAATGGCATAAAGGTGTTATTGGAATTGTCGCATCAAGATTAACTGAAATTTATTACAAACCAACAGTTATACTAACCCAATCGAATGGACTGATAACAGGATCTGCCCGTTCTGTCAAAGACTTTGATTTGTATGATGCCATAGATTCCTGCAGCGATGTATTGGAACATTTTGGTGGTCATAAGTATGCAGCTGGCTTATCTCTGAAACCTGAAAACTTAGAAATTTTTATTGAAAAGTTTGAAAAAATAGCTTCAGAAAAAATAACAGAAGAGATGCAATATCCTGAAATTGAAATTGATGCCGAATTAGATTTAAATAAAATCAATAAGAAATTTATCAATATTCTTAAACAATTTGCACCTTTCGGCCCTGAAAATCTATCACCGATTTTTATTTCTAAAAATGTTACTGATAGCGGGTTTGCTCGCATTGTTGGAGCAAATCATATTAAACTTAAAGTAGTTACTGATAAGTATTCAAATAATTCATATGATGCAATTGCATTTCAACTAGGAGAGTATCTTCCGCTTATATCAAAAGGAGTACCTTTTAATATTTGTTACCATATTGAAGAGAATGAATGGGCAGGTAACATTACGATTCAGTTAAATATCAAAGATATTAGCTTTGATTAGGGAAAATTTATTTTTCAGTTTTCTCTTTTTGTTGATGATAGGCATCCATCAATTTTTGAGCAGCAGCATAAGCACTGATTTTCTGACATAACAAATTTGTTTCAATTTCAAGAATAAGTTTGCTAACATGTTCATTCTGATAAAACTCTTCCTGTAATTGTTCGTTTATTGATTCGTACATTCTGTACTTTGCTTGTTCCAGTCTTTTTGTTTTAAAATAACCTGAATTTAAAGTAAGGTTAATATAGTCGTTAATTATTTCCCATATTTTATCAATTCCTTCCTTTGTTTTGGAAGAGCATATTTCAGATACCGGCACCCAGCCAGATGTTGTGGGCGGAAATAAATGCAATGCATTCTGATATTCAATTCGTGCCATTTTAGCTCGCATAACATTGTCTCCATCTGCTTTGTTTATCACAATAGCATCAGCCATTTCCATTATTCCTCTTTTTATTCCCTGCAATTCATCACCTGCACCAGCCAGCATCAATAAAAGAAAAAAGTCAACCATAGAACTTACAACAGTTTCTGATTGTCCTACGCCAACAGTTTCTATAAAAATTGTATCGAAACCAGCAGCTTCGCACAGAATAATTGTTTCTCTTGTTTTTCTGGCAACTCCACCAAGGGTACCTGCAGATGGAGATGGTCTGATGAAAGCATTTGGATCAACAGATAGCTCTTCCATTCGTGTTTTATCTCCAAGTATGCTTCCTTTGGACTTTTCGCTACTCGGATCAATTGCTAATACAGCAAGTTTTCTTCCTTTAGATGTAAGATATTTGCCAAAAGATTCTATAAAAGTACTTTTTCCAACTCCAGGTACGCCAGTAATACCAATACGGATTGAATTACCTGAATGTGGAATGCACTTTTCTATAATTCGTTGTGCTAATTTGTGATGTTCAATCAGTGAACTTTCTATTAAAGTTATTGCTTTGCTTAAAATGGTTCGATTGCCGATAAGAATACCATCAACATATTCATTAACTGAAAGTATTCCCTGTTTTTTTTTCTTCAAACGACTAACTGCAGCCTGATTTATAGAGGATGGTTGCTCAACACCTTCATTTACTTTTAAAGCGGATTCAATAATATTATTTAGATTTTTTTTTGACATTTAAATTATATTGACTATCAAGCTACAAATGCTTTTGTTTATTAATAATAACAAAAGTACATTAATTTTTTTTATACTAAAAAATTAGAAAATGAATATTTTTCTTAAGATTATTTGAAATAGTTTATCATTTAAGTTTACCCCATCTAAATTTCCATAAAAATCCACCTAAAAAACGTTTTGTATTCAGGTTTGCAAACAAATTCAAACCTAATCCAAAGTGAGGTGTAGCTATTAAATTAAACTGAGCTTCAACAGGGAAATTCATTGTATTAAATTTTTTAATTTCATAGCCTTTAGTATAAAAACGCCAACTGCCATCCTGTGAATATTTTCCATTCATTGCACCTCCCAAAATTCCAATTCCAGCAGATAATGAAAATTGCACCTTATTATAAGTCTCAAGTATACCATATAAAATTTCCAAATCATAGAAATATTCATCTGGTTGGTGTTGGGTGTAAAAAACATCAAACATTGTTTGATTTGAAACATCATAATTATAATCCATTTTAAGTGCAAGGAGGTTATTTTCAATTGCATAACCAAAGCTCAATCCCATAATACTCAAACCGAAAGCTTTTCTGCCAACGAATGGACCTATTCCAATATCAAACCAAAAAGTTTTGTTTTTTGGTTGCTGGCTTGTAACCACTATTCTATCAAACTGTAACGTATTGCTTTTTTCAATTTGGGTTTGTCCTAAAGTCATTAAACTAAAAGTCAGATTAATGAATATCCCAATAAGCAACTTTTTCATTATTACTTTTATCTTCATATAATTAAGTATCGTTTGTTCATTTAAAACCATCGAATTGCACCTGTAATTGCATTATCTATGATGTTAATTTATTTAAATAGTTTTTAGTTAACGCTTCCATTTCTTAGTAATTAATTCTTATAGGACGTTTCATATAATAGAATATCAGGTTTTCTATACCGGTATTCAATGTGTTGTAATCTTCAAAACCAAACCTTTTATAAATGATATTATTTCTTTCGATAGTTGTTTCAGAATAAAGTGGAAGATTCAATTCCTGAGATAAATTAAATAAGTATTTCATTAATTCTCTGGCATCATTAGTTCCTAAAGCATTGTTACTAACACCCAAAAACCATACATATAAATATGCTCCTTTAGACTCCCGATTCTTTTGTACAAGCGATTCCAATTTACATATTTTGTTAGTTCTGAAAATAGAGAACACTTTAAAAACAAGACAAAGCTGAAGCCAATATTCATAAAGATTTTTTTTAAACTGATTACTCTGGAATACAATTGCAAGTCCCTGTTCATCATCAGTCAGGTAAATTCCATTTCTTCTAATGCCAATGATAAAAGCGTAATGAGCCAATGCTTTTATTCTCTTTTCCCTTTTGTAGTCATTTTTTATAATAAAATTGATATGAGGATTACTATCAAAAGATTCACAAATAATTTTAACAACTTTATCTTTGTCTGATTTTATAGCTTTTTTCATATTTTTTTTGTTTGTTGTGTTAATAATTAGAAAAAAGAAATCAAAAAAATATTTTTTCTGTTTTATTTATTTATCTCAATTTTCCTAAGGCAATTTTGAATAAAAAACCCCACATAGGGTTTTTCAGATTCAGGTCACAATACAATGAAGTTCCTATACCAACATATTTAAAAGGACTATATTGTAAATCAACTTCTAACGGTATCGAAATAGAAGTAAAGCTGTTTCTTTCATAATGTCTTCCATCACCAATTAAGGTAGAATTTGTATAAAGCAAATTTCCCCTTTTTGTTCCACTCACAATCCCGATTCCCCCAACAAAAGAACAATGTCCATATTTGGCTAAAATGCTTTTCCCTATCAAAAAGCCAACACTGTTAAATCTTTCGGCAGGGCTTGGTCCTAAGATATTTAATTCTTCATGATTTAAATACCGAATCTTCAATGAAATTCTATTTTGCATAAAATTTATACTCGTGTTCCAGTTAAGTCCACCTGAATTATGAAAATTGCTATAATTACCAATACCAGCATCAATCCAGTATTTATTGGTTTTGTCTGATGGTTGCTGGCTGTAAATCGAATATGCCTGCAAAATAGAGTAAATGAATAGTATTAAATTTTTCATAAAAATCAATTTAAGGTGTTCCTACTAATATTAATTTATATCATAAATGTAAAATCCATACCCAGTGATAAAGCGAAATACGTATATATCAAATAAAACATAACAGGTAATAGAATAATAACGGTACTAAAAATAATACCCAATATTGCTTCTGATTTTCCATTATACATTGCAGGATTTTTATTTATTTTTTTCAAACTTGAAACAGAAATGATAAAAGCAGTAAGTTCAATAATAAGAGTCAATATTATTCCCAACAACAAAAAATTCTTAAGTATCAGTATGCAGAGCAGACCAAGAATGCTTAGTGAAAAACCTATTACTGCGAGAGGAAGTACTTTTGGTTTTTCATTTGATTTATTGAATAATGATTTTGGAAGCACCTCATTTCTATTTTTATACAAAATCCGCTTAGCCGTATTTTGGGGTTTGTTAAAAGTATAAACAGGAGGCAGTTTTTTCCTGAATTGCATTGTGGGGATGTGTTTTGTTGAAGCAAGGAGGTTAATGGGATTTGTATCTGTAATTGTTTTGTGCTTTTCAAAACATCCAGTTAAAACAACGTTATTTATTGTGGTATTTGTATCATTTGATGTTTGTTTTTTCAATTTATTGGACTTGTTTATTTTGATGTTATTCCGGATTGTGTTAACATAAAAACCTTTGGTGTATTTACGTTTTTGAATTATTCTTGAATTGGTTACCTTATCAGTAGTGGCACATGATTGAAACAAAAGAATAATAATGATAGCCAATATAAATATTATCGGAAAGTAATTTTGATTTTTCATTTTTTGTATTTTGGTTAAAAAAAAAATGGATAAGTACCAATACAACAATATATCTGAAATCAGAAACAGTACGATATTAAAATCTATCATTATCTTTTTTATTTTTCGGAGAAGTTTGAAAAACACTTACCAAAACTTACTCCTATGGTAAAACATACACTTATTCCATTTTGTTTTTGGGTGTAATCATAACCTAAATCTATTATTTCTGTATTATAAATATTGCTATTGCTATTATTGTTGTGATTAAAATATTCACCATAAGTTTTTGAAAAAACATATTTTAATCCTGGACCAAAGTAAATTTCAAATACGAAATCTTTCTTTGAAATACTTTGAAATCCTGTTTTGCCATATATTCCAACCTCCTGATGCGTTATTTTGTATTTATCTACATAGTAATTTAAATAATTAGGTGCCGTTGGCGTCATACTATAATAGCTTTCACAATTGAAAATAGCTTGTTTAAAAAAGAGCTGAGGAGCAAAGAACCAACTTGTCTTTCCTTTTTGGAAATCCTTGCAATATATCCTAAAATCTGTTTTAATCTTAAAGTTTGCCCCTCCTTTTTCAAGTTTGGGTTTGTTGGAAGATATTGAATAGCTGTCAAAAATGTAACCTAATCCAAATTGAAATGAAGTGTGTTTACCTGTTTGTTTTTCAAAAGAAAGGTGGAAGGTATTTAATGGGTCTAACAATTGAATGGGTTCAAATTTTATAATATTGAATTTCTCATTAAATTCATCTTTCTGAGAATTTCCATTTTTATAAATGTTTTGAGTAAAGATTGTATTTACTAAAGTGAAAGTTAATATACAGGAAAGTGCTATTTTGTTGTACATGACTTTATTTTTTAAAATAAAAGATTGTTTTTATGAAATTGGAACGCAGATGACACAGATTGCTTTGATTTTAATTAATAAATTTTAATTGATCACAATTATCCGCATTATCTGTATTCCATTTTTTCTTATGACTTCTGATTATTTTTTAGCGTTAAAACCAAAAGATGCACCAAATCGAACCCCATCTTTTGCCGGAATAACAAAAACATTTACAGGTATATTTAGTCTGCCAGATTTAAAACTTTTTCCACAAGCAAAAACAAATCCTGAATTAAAATGCGGTATACCTCTGCTATCCATTCTACTTGTTATCGTATATGGATTTGGGTTTTCATGGTCAGTCCAATCGCTTTCTAAGTGCCAATTATTTTCATTGTCAAAATAACCATCGGCTTTTTTAGAAATTGTCATTAATGGACCAAATGCAAACTCCCAGCCATTTTTGTTATTACGTAATCCGTGCATAATCGTGAGAGAAGGAATAAACAAATTTTGATCTAATCCGGTAATCATTGGTAAAAATTCAAATAAAGCCTGGAAATTTCCTTTATTTAAATATTGGGCCTCAAACTGATAACCAAAATGAAAAAGTGCAGGATAAACATCAAAACCACCTTTGTTTTTGGATGATTGCATAATAGAACCAGTTTCTCCAGTAAAAACAGTAACTCCCATTCTTGGACCTGAAAGGTTTAATTTTGAATATTCAGGATTGTTAATGGAGTTTTCATAATTGAAAGGTTTGGTAAGTTTAGACTCTAATAATTTATCAACTTCAATACCAAACATTTCTTTTAAAGTCATACTTAACATTGTTTGTATTTCTTTTGGAAGATACAAAAACTCTTTAATCTGGCTTTTGTCAATAGTTCCACTTTCCACATCTATCAATCTGAATGTAACAACCATTGTTTCACCATAATGTTCTACGCTGCCTGTAAGCATTTTATTTGCATTAATAACTTTACCTACTTCAACCAATGCATTTTTACCATAACAATTTGCAACAGTAATTTTGTTTTTTTCTGTCAGATAATTAACATCATATTTATCCATTACCTGAAACAAATTAAGTTTGTCTAATTCCATTCTTGCAAGGTTGCCCATTTGTTCTGGCGTTTCACTCATTCCTTGTGTGTCGATATTTAAAATAGCAACAGTACTTTTTTTATTAACCTGAGCATTACATGTAATTGTTATAATAATAATGTATAAAACAATTACGATTCTAAATAAGTTTGATAATGTTTTCATTTTTTCTTAAATTAAATTTATATTGTTAATTCAAATAATGAAACAAAATTATATCGGAAACTAAGATTTACCAAATGGATAAATGCAACAACTTTTCTAAAAGTGTCAATAAATGCAAATTTTGATAATGCACTTTAAAAATTTGCTTGATATTTGCATATTATAAAAT
The DNA here is from genome assembly GCA_020718065.1 of Marinifilum sp. Taxonomy (GTDB): domain Bacteria; phylum Bacteroidota; class Bacteroidia; order Bacteroidales; family CG2-30-32-10; genus CG2-30-32-10. The sequence goes on from DYDE01000034.1 coordinate 16,758, forward strand.
AAAATAACTATATGATTGCATTATATGCAAAACATATTTTTTATTATTGCGTTTTTTTCTGAAAATAATTTGAATTTAAATTCATCTAATATCATTTTAACACAATGTTATCAATACATAAAATCAATATTTTAAAATTATAGAAAATAATTTTATTTAAATAAATGTTATTTTTACCATTTATTATATATTTACAATTGATAAGAATAGGGTTAATATCAGATACACACAGCTATCTTCACCCAAAGGTTTTTGAGTTTTTTGAACCCTGCGATGAAATTTGGCATGCAGGAGATATTGGCAATATTGGCTTAGCAGATCAATTAAACAAATTTCGACCACTAAAAGCAGTATATGGTAATATTGATGGAACAGATGTTAGAACAGTATATCGTTTACATGAAAAATTTTACTGCGAAAAAGTAGCTGTATGGATCACACATATAGGAGGATATCCTGGAAATTATTCTCCAGATATCAGGCCGCAAATAAAATCAAACCCACCTCGATTATTTATATCAGGTCATTCCCATATTTTAAAAGTAATAAATGATGAAAAGCTTGGTTTACTCCATATTAATCCTGGAGCAGCAGGTAAGTATGGTTTTCACAAAGTGATAACTTTTGTAAGATTTATTATAAATGATGACAGAATTTACGATTTAGAAATAATGGAATTAGAAAAAACAACTTTAACGTAAACGGTCTGCTGCTTTTACCAAATCTTCATCTTTATTAATTGCTTTAAGAGCAAGAAATAATAAAATCAATGATACTATTGGAAATGCTGCTGCAATATAGTATTTTATTTCAGCATTGATAGCTGCTTTGATAATATCAGCAAATAAAAACATACATACTACTGAAACAATTACAAAAACCATATTTATTTTTACTAAAATGGATTGTAATGAACGTTTTTTAAATAAAAAAATAGTAATTAGTGCTAAAATAGAAATAATAGAAATATTAATAGTTAGCAAAATCATATTAATAGATGCTATTGTGGTAGCATTTTTGTTAAATTCAACTCCTGTCGCTTTAATATTTGCAATATTAATACCTGCAATTTGAAATGTTGCATAAGGAATAAAAAAATATAGTACACCTAATATTAAAACTAATAGTAAATATATGCTTTGAATGCGTTGTATCATGTTTTTTTCTGATTAAGATGAATGGCTTGTGTTTTTTATTATAATTGCTCAAATAACCTTTAAATAGCTTTACAAAACTACAAGATTTTTCTTAAATTTAAAAGTTCATAACAAAAAATTCCTTTTTAGTTTATGTTATTATTGAAACTTTTTATTTGATTCTAGCATTATACCAATCATTTTGTAAAGTAAACGAGCTGCGACATTGCAATCCCAATCATTCTCTTTGCCAGGAGCTACTTCACTGATATCAAAACCGATAATGTTTTTACCCTGTTCAACTATTTTTTCAAACAAATGCAATACCTGATTATATTCTAATCCTCCAGGAACTTGAGTGCCTGTATTTGGACAATAAACAGGGTTAAGTCCATCAATATCAAAACTTATATATACTTTTTGTGGTAATTGAGAAATTATTTCTTCAGAAAAAGTGTTCCAGCTTTTCCCATTGTATATTTCCTGATTTATTATTCTGTCATAAAAAGTAACAATGCGTTTGTCGGTTTCAATAATATTTACCTCTTCTTCACAATAATCTCTAATTCCAACCTGAATTAATTTAGACATTTGGGGAATTTTAAGAGCATTAAACATGATAGATGCATGCGAAAATTGGAATCCTTCATACGCATTTCTTAAATCAGCGTGGGCATCAATTTGCAAAACTCCAAAATCATGATGTTTTTCTGCCAATGCTTGCATTAAACCTAGTGGTACGCTATGCTCACCGCCAATAATAACAACCAATTTATTTTTATCTAAAAAATGCAACGATTGGTCTTTAACCCAATTGTTAAGTAACAAAGATTCCGAGTTTATTGAGTTTAATGTATTTTGAGAAGCAATACTGTTTACATTAAAGGCATCTTCTGATAAACTTTTTATATGCTTTTCAGATAGCTTGCGGAGTTTTTTATTTTTTTGTTTCCAGTATTCCGAAATCTTTTCCATTGAAATACCTGATTTCCATAAGTCTTTACAAAAAGGGTCGTATAGATCTATTTGAAATGAGGCATTAAATATTTCTTTGGGAGCTTTTGAAGTACCTTGTTTATAAGAAGTGGTTACATCCCAAGGAACAGGAATAATGATAATATCAGCATCGGATGAAACAAATGGTAAACCAAAAATATTATTGTTTACATTGCCAATATCATTCGGATTAAATTTGAATATTTTTTCGTTTTTGCTTTCCATATACATTATATATATAGTAAATTTATTTTATGTTATTCTTATTGTTAAAATTTACAAGAATAAAAAAAAAGCCCCGAAAAATCGGAGCTTTTTTTCAACTAAGTAATAATTACTTTACTTTGTTAGCTAAATCAGAACCTGCTTTGAATTTAACAACTTTTTTTGCAGGGATTTTAATTTCTTTACCTGTTTGTGGGTTACGACCTTTTCTTGCAGCGCGTTTTGCGATTGAGAAAGAACCGAATCCTACTAAAGCAACTCTATCACCTTTTTTTAATGATTTACTTGTTGCAGTTACAAATGCATCTAATGCTTTTTTTGCGTCAGCTTTGGTTAATTTTGCGTCAGCTGCCATTGCGTCAACTAATTCTTGTTTGTTCATGTTTTAATGTTTTAAGTTTGTTAATAAAAATGAATGTTAAACGGTGCAAATATAAGCAATAAAAACTAAAAGTCAAGTAAAAAATGAAAAAAAGTGCAAAATTGTTGAAAAATACAGAATAATGTTGATAACTATTCGATAAAAAGGATTTAATAAGTGGGTAAATTTAAGTTGTACCTGTTTAATATACTAAAATTTCCAAGTACCTTTTAATGGAAAACCTCGTAGAAATTCATCTATTCTCATTTTTTTTCTCCCTGTCAATTGAACTTCCTGTAAACCTACCAAACCATCAGTTGTAGCAACGTTTAGAAAGGTTTTTTGATCTGTTAAAATTGTCCCAATTTCTTCGTTCGACTGCTTAGCAAAAACTGATGATTTGTAAATCTTAATGAAGTATTTCTGATGTTCTGGGGAAATTAGTTCACTATATGCACCCGGGTATGGACTAAGTCCTTTTATGAAATTTCGAATGGCTGATGTCCCTTTATTCCAATTAATTTTACAATCTTCTTTATTTATTTTGGGTGCAGTATTTATCTTAAAATTATTATTTAGCATCAATTTTTGCTCAACAGGTGAACATTTGTTTTCAGAAATGTCGTTCACAGTTTTAATTATTAAATCAGCTCCGATTTCCATCATTCTATCATGTAAATCTCCGGCTGAGTCTTCTGGTTCTATCTTTATTTTTTGTTGCAACAAAATATTACCTGTATCAATATCTTTATTAATATAGAAAGTTGTAACACCTGTTTCTGTTTCTCCATTTATTAAAGCCCAGTTTATAGGTGCTGCTCCTCTGTAGTTTGGTAAAAGTGAAGCATGAAGATTAATTGTGCCAAAAACAGGCATTTCCCATACGATTTCTGGCAACATACGAAAAGCTACAACTATAATTAATTCAGGATTAAGTAATTTTAAATCTGTTATAAATGATGTATCTTTCAGATTCGTTGGTTGTAAAAGAAATAAATTGTTTTTTAATGCACACTTCTTTACTTCTGATTGTTGTATGATTTGCCCTCTACCTGCCTGCTTGTCAGGAGCTGTAACAACACCAACAATATTCATTTTCTTGTTAACAAGAGTTTCCAGAGATTTTACAGCAAAAGCTGGAGTACCCATAAAAACAATTCGTAAATCATTCTTCATATTGAATCCTTTAGTTAAAATCTATTTTTTTGCAAAGTTATTTATTTATGCTTTTAGTTTTCTCTAAATGCTAAATACTTAATATATGTTATTATATTCATTTTACAACTATTTTATATCAAATATAAAAAATGTATTTTTGTAAAACAATTAGTTTAACAAATGCCAGAAACAGAGATAACCAAAACCGAAACAGAAATAGGTAAGAATTTTCTTAATATTGAAAATGTTATCAGAAGTAAAAATCCAAAATTATTAAAATTTTTACCTCGTTTTATTATTAGTTATCTGAAAAGAATTATCCATCAGGATGAAATGAATGCGACCATATATAATCATCGTGATAAATTTGGTCTCGATTTCGTTGATGCAACTCTTAAAGATTTTAATATAAGTATTGAAATAAAAGGATTAGAGAATATTCCACCTAGTGGAGGTTGTATTTTTGTTGCCAATCATCCTTTGGGAGGGATGGATGGTATGGCTTTTTTTCAAGCAATAGGTAAAGTGAGAAAAGACCTTGTTTTTCCTGTGAACGATTTGCTATTAGCATTACCAGGATTAAAAGAGCTTTATGTTCCAATAAATAAACATGGATTGAACACACAAAATATTGATATTATTGAAAAGACTTTTGCTTCTGAAAAAGCTATACTGTATTTTCCAGCAGGATTGTGTTCAAGAAAGACAAGAGGGAAAATTATTGATTTGGAATGGAAAAAAACCTTTGTTTCAAAAGCAAAAAAATACCATAGAGAAATTATTCCTACCCATATTGATGGGAGAAATTCTAATTTCTTTTATAATCTTGCAAATCTTCGCAAATTCCTTGGTTTAAAAGTAAATTTCGAAATGCTTTATCTTGTTGATGAAATGTATAAACAAAAAAACAAAACCATTAAGGTAAAATTTGGCAAACCTATTTCTTACAAGACATTTGATAATACGCTTAAAGATGCTCAGTGGGCAGAAAAAGTCAAACAAATAGTTTATAAACTGGGAGAAATATAAGGTACTACTTTTTATTTTGAATTTTTTTTAATTACAAAGAAGGCTAAATCAGGGAATAGTGTATCAAATTAAAAAATTTCTTTTGGGAATTATATATTTTTTGGGAGAAAATATGTATGTTTGTGTTTTTTGGAAATTTCACAAAGGATTATAAAATTATTTAATAAAATAACGATTACATGTTACCTGTTATTCAACCAATAGAAAGGCATATTCTAGAGAAAGAATTAAACAAAAATGTTTTTGTTAGAAAAACCAACTATGGGAATAATCAGATTTTTGTTGTAACTCACTATAATGCACCAAATGTACTTAAAGAGATTGGAAGATTAAGAGAAGTTACTTTTAGAGATGCCGGTGGTGGTACAGGGAAAGAGATAGATTTAGACGAGTTCGACTTAAATGATAATCCGTATAAACAACTTATTGTTTGGAATCCAAGAGATAAAGAAATAATCGGGGGATATCGTTTTATTGAACTTGAGGGAATTAAAAGAAAAAAAGATGGCACTTTCGATCTGGCAACTTCTGAATTATTTAAGTTTTCTGAGAAATTTATAAAAGAATACATGCCCTATACTATTGAATTAGGTAGGTCATTTGTTCAAACACCATATCAACCATCTTCAAAAAACAGAAAAGGATTGTTTTCTCTTGATAATATCTGGGATGGATTGGGTGTACTAGTTGTTGACAATCCTAATCTTAGATACTATTTTGGGAAGGTTACAATGTACAGAAGCTTTAATTTAAAAGCAAGAGATCTGATATTGTATTTTATGCACAAACATTTTCCGGATAATGAAAACCTCGTATCGCCAATTGAACCACTATCAATTGTTACAGATGAAGATGAGTTAAAATCGATACTTACTGCTGACAATTATAATGATGATTATAAACTTCTTTTTCGCAATGTTAGAGCATTAGGTGAAAATATTCCACCATTAATCAATTCTTATATGAACATTTCACCTACTATGCAAACTTTTGGCACCTCTTTGAACTTACATTTTGGTGATGTGGAAGAAACAGGGATAATGGTTAATGTTGCGGATATTTATGATTCCAAAAAAGAGCGACATATAGTCAGCTATGTAAATGAGAAGAAAGAGAGATGATTTTTATTTACAAACCTTAGTATTTAATGACACTCATTTTGGTAAGTTCTAATAACTATTTAAGCAGTCTTTCATTGTTAAAAAAATGTTTAGATAGTTATGAATAAAAAGGTAATATCTATAATATTACTACTTATCATACCAGCAATGTTGACTTATTATAGGTTGAACGTTGATAAACCACATTACTCAAGCGATCCTGAATATGTTTATATGATGAATGGACTTAATTTAAGTTTGTTTCATTTACCTATTTATAGTGATCATCCTGGTGTTCCATTAACAATATTCAATGCTGTCTTTTTTTATCCTATATATCTGACTACAGGACATGAAAATGGGTTACAACAAGATTTTATTGCAAATCCATTATATTATGAATTAGTATTACATCATATTCTCTTTGTTATTGTTATTATTTCGTCTTTTATAGGTGCGTATTTTTTGTGGAAAAAAACAAAAAACATTGCTCTTGCTTTATTATTGCAAGGGGTTCCATTTTATTATTTTTTAACTGTTGATATTATTGCAACCCGCATGCTTCCGGAAACAATATTTCCTATCATCTTTATTATCTTTTTTAACATTATCGTTTCAGTAATTTTAAATCCTGAAAATAAAAAGGTCTTGCTTTTACTCCCAATCTTAAGTGGAGTTGCACTTTCGGTAAAAATTATTCTTTTCCCATTTCTTTTAATTCCACTACTACTATATGGTAATACTTTCAAAAAAATTATTTACTTCTGTTTAATCACTTCTTTAAGTTTTATTGTTTGCACCTTGCCAATTATTAAACAATTTCCACATATGGGTTATTGGGTTATTAAACTTTTTATTTATTCTGGTATTTATGGACAAGGGAAAATTTCTGTTATTGAACCATCAACATATTTAACAAATCTTAAACTTATAATTACTATTGATAATTTATTATTATTATGTTTTTTCATTTCAGTTATATTTGCTATTGTTTTACCGTTTTTAAGGAAAAAATATCCTGATTTTTTAACAAAGAATCTGACACATCTTTTTTATATTGTTTTCGTTACTCTTATTATCAATCTTCTGATTGTTGCTAAATCATTCGAGATAGGTAAAGACTATTATCTTATAACCCATAGTATTTTGATATTTTCATGCTTAGTATTTGTGTTTATAAGTATTGGAAAATATTTTTCCTCTAAATTTCAACTAATTGGTATGCTTTCTTTAATCTTCATTATTTTATTAATAAATCATAATAAATATAAAGATTGCATAAATGGTTGGAAGTTAAGCAAACAAGATCTTATTGAAGTTGATAATTTTATCTCCAAGCAAAAAAATAGTATTTTCATTTATCATAATGGATATAGTATAAATAAAATGAATAGTTTGTTAATAGGCAATGTCTATTCCAAAATACATAACAAATTGCTTAAAGAGCTATATCCTGATGCCTGGTTTTTTGATGTAGTGACTGGTAAATTTTCGATATGGAATGGAACAAAAAACATTAGTGCTTTATTATTAACAAAAAAAACATATATATTAGATTTTGAATTTAGTAATAAAGAAATTATTAAACTAAATAATCTTGGCATTTCATCAAAAGTGGTTTTTAAAAATCGCACAAAAACCATTTATCAAATTTATTTCGATACCAAAGTTTTTGATGGAGACAGGCAATTAAAATATAAAAGACTTACATCTTCTATTAAAGAAAACCCATCATGGATAAATAATATAAAAGAAATATCTGAAAAACAAAATTTACCGATAGACAGTTTAGTGAATATAGGTGCTTTTTGGTTAATGCAATAAAAAAAGTTCTTTTTATAATTTTAGTTTGAAGCTTTTGCAAAAATCATACTTCAATAATCGAGACTTCTAAAAATTGCTTTTTCTTCGTTGGACTTCAATTTTAAAATCCTCATTTACTAATGTAAACTCCGGTTTTATAATTTTGCCCGCCTCAAAAAATCTAATTTTTAGAAGCCCTCTAATGTAAATAATTTGTTTTATTAAAATTAGAAATTAAAAATGTGTTTTATTATTTCCTTAATTCAAAGTTTTGTCCCAAATAAACTTTTCTTACTTGTTCATCATCTGCTAATTCCTGTGCAGTACCTGATTTCAAAATAGAACCTTCAAATAGTAAATAAGCCCTGTCAGTTATTGTAAGTGTTTCGTGGACATTGTGGTCTGTTATCAGAACACCAATGTTTTTTTGTTTTAGTTTCGAAACTATTGCTTGAATATCTTCTACAGCAATTGGATCAACTCCTGCAAATGGTTCGTCGAGCAAGATAAATTTTGGATCCACAGCCAAAGCTCTTGCTATTTCAGTTCTTCTTCTTTCTCCTCCCGACAAAGTAATTCCATAGCTCTTACGTACATTTTGTAATCCAAACTCATTAAGTAGAGATTCTAATTTATTGCGTTGTTGAAGTTTGTTTAATTTGGTAAATTCTAAAACAGCTTTTATGTTATCTTCAACACTTAATTTTCTGAATATAGATGCTTCCTGTGCAAGGTAGCCAATTCCTCTTTTGGCTCGTTTATACATTGGTTCTTTTGTTATATCAACATCTTCAAGAAATATTTTACCAGAATTAGGTCTTATTAAACCAACAGTCATGTAAAAAGTTGTTGTTTTTCCTGCGCCATTGGGGCCCAATAATCCAACAATTTCTCCCTGTTCTACTTTTACGCTTACATCATTAACAACAGTTCGTTGTTTGTATTTTTTTACAAGGTTTTCAGTTCGTAAAAACATAATTATAACTTTATTATTACCTGATTGTTGCCCCCAGTTTTTCTTGAAATGTTTTAATAAAGCGAGCCATTATTTTTTCTATTTCTTTATCCGTTAATGTTTTTCCTTCATCTTGAAGTATAAAACTAACTGCATAGGATTTTTTATTATTGTCAATTTTATTGCCTTCATAAATATCAAACAAACCAACTTTTTGCAACAGTTTTTTTTCTGTTTGAATTGCAATTTCTTCAATTTGTGAAAATAAGATATTTTTGTCAACTAACAAAGCTAAATCGCGTCTTACTTCTGGGAACTTTGGTACTTCCTGATACATAATACTACCTTCAGCTATTTTCAATAAATTATCCCATAAGAAATCAGCATAATAAATATCTTGTTTTATATCAAATTGTTTTAAAATACTTTTATCAAGTATTCCGAATTCAACAATTTGTAGCTTGTTGTAAAAGTATGTTAAGCCTTCAGTAATAAATGAAGGTTTCGTTAGTTTTAATGTAATTTGATTAAAGTCTTTACATATTCGTTTCACAATATTATAAACATAGGATTTCAGATAATAAAAATCAATAGGGTCATTTTTCATATACCAACTTTCTTGGTTTTTCTTACCTGTTAGGAACATGGAAAAATGTTGAATTTCTGAATACCTTGCCAATTTATCGTTTTCATTGTTTATTGTTGTTTCATAATGATAACTTTTTCCAAATTCATACAATTTTAAATCGCTGGATTTCCTGTTTTGGTTATAGAGAATTGCTTCCAATCCTGAAAATAATAATGTTTGCCTCATCACATCAAGGTCTTTGCTCAAAGGATTTAAAATTTTAACGTTCTTTTCCGGATTAAAATAGTTGTTATTAATAGAATAATCTGATTTTGTGAGGGAATTCGACATTATTTCAACAAAACCATTATCACTAAGATAGTTTGAAACAATATTTATAATCTTTTCTTTATCTGGTTTTTTTGTAAATGACAAAGAACTTCTAATTTCCATAGGAATTTCAATGTTATTGTAACCATATATTCGAAGAATTTCTTCTATTACATCCACTTCTCGCTGAACATCTACTTTAAATGGAGGAACTTCAAGTTTCAATCCTTCTGCATTTTCCGAAACAATATCTATTTCAAGGTTTTTAAGTATCTCTTTTATGATATTTCTCTCTATGGATTTACCTATAAGTCTGTCTATATTTGCATATAGAATGTCAACTTTAAATTTAGCGAAAGCTTTTGGATAAATATCAATAATATCAGATGATATTTCGCCACCTGCAATTTCTTTTATCAATAAGGCAGTACGTTTCAAAGCATAAATTGTAATATCAGGGTTTGCTCCTCTTTCAAAACGGAAAGAAGCATCGGTTTTTAGCCCATGCAATTTTGATGTTTTACGCACATGAATAGGATCGAAGTAAGCGCTCTCAAGAAAAAGATTGGATGTATTGTTAGTTACACCCGATTTTATTCCTCCAAATACTCCGGCAATACACATACCACCTTCCGCATTGCATATTATAAGATCGTCTGCACTCAGTTCTCTTTCTATATCATCAAGTGTTGTAAATTTTGATCCTTTTGGTAGTTTTTTTACAATAACTTTATTTCCTTTTATCTGGTCAGCATCAAATGCATGCATAGGTTGACCTGTTTCTAAAAGAACAAAGTTTGTAATATCAACAATGTTATTTATTGGTCGTAAACCAACCGATTTCAAATGATTTTTCAACCAATCGGGAGATTCTTTTACACTTACTCCTGAAATTGTTACTCCAGAATATCTAGGACATGCATTACTGTCTTCTACTTCAATTTTAATGGAAAGTTTATCATTGTCTTTTTTGAAAGCATCAACAGAAGGTTTTATCAAAGAAACTTTTCGTCCTAAATTTGATGTGTTAATAATAGTAGCTAAATCGCGGGCAACACCAATATGTGAAGTTGCATCTGCTCTGTTTGGTGTTAAACCGATTTCAAAAACGTAATCTTCTTCTATTTTAAAAAATTCGCTTGCAAGTGTACCTATTTTAGCAGAAGTTTCTAATACCATAATTCCTGCATGTGAATCACCTAACCCCAGTTCGTCTTCTGCACAAATCATTCCTTCCGACAATTCACCCCTTATTTTAGATTTTTTTATTTCAAAATGCTCATCACCTTTATAAATTATTGTTCCAATTGTAGCTACCACAACTTTTTGTCCTATTTCTACATTTGGGGCTCCACAAACAATATGTAGCAATTTATTTGCACCAATGTCAACAGTTGTTAGGCTGAGCTTGTCAGCATCAGGATGTTTTACTTTGGTTTTTACTTCTCCTATTACAACTCCTTTGAGTCCCCCTTTTACTGATTCAAATTTTTCTATTGATTCAACTTCCAAACCGCAGGCAGTAAGTAATTTCCCTGTTTCTTGCGGAGGCATTTCAACTGCAACATATTTTTTCAACCAATTGTATGATATTTTCATCTCTTATGTTTTATAAAAATCAAGACAGCAAATTTACTATTTTTCAACTTGTCAATAATTAATTAAATCCAATTTCTATAAATTGGTTTAATAATTCTAAAATAGTATTGTGATAAATTTTAATAAATCCATTTAATGAGATATTAGAAATATTTCACTAAATATTTGTAGGTTTTTTGTGCTTCTTATATACCAGCACATCAACATTGCTTATTGTAATAATGCCACCATATTTTGCATTGTTAAAATAATTCTGAATAATATGAATAAATCCATCAATTTTTTCAGCACTATCGATCATTTCTATAATCACTGGTTTCTCATCCGATAATTTCATTGGATATAATTCATTTTCCATACTGTTTGCACCATAAGATAGCAATCCATGTATTACTGTTGCTCCAGCAATACCATATTTTCTGGCAGCATAAACAATAACTTCGTATAAAGGAGTATCATTTACAACATCCTTAGATCCAATTAATATTTTAAGAAGTTTTGCTTCTCCTTTTAATTCCATTAAAGATAATAAAGAATGTTTGTTTATACTTTATATTTAAATGTTATTTTTGAAAGATCGTTGTTTGCTTTAACAACTTTGCCTTTTAAATCTTCTTTAAAAGCTTGTAATTTTCTCATTACCGATTCATCGGCTATTGCAATTATCTGGGTTGCTAATATACCTGCGTTTTTTGCACCGTCTAAAGCAACAGTTGCAACTGGAATGCCTGCTGGCATTTGTAGTATTGATAATATAGAATCCCAACCATCAATTGAGTTGGAAGATTTTATAGGTACTCCTACAACAGGCAATATTGTCATCCCTGCAATTACACCTGGCAAATGAGCTGCTCCTCCAGCACCAGCAATAATAACTCTTATTCCCCGATTATAAGCATTTTTAGCAAAATCCATAACAAGATCTGGCGTTCTGTGAGCAGATAATGCATTTATCTCAAATGGAATTTCCATTTCATCAAGAAATTTAGCAGCTTCCTGCATCACAGGCATATCAGAAACACTTCCCATAATAATGCTAACTTTAGCTTTCATTCTATTGACTATTTTATGATTTATTTTACAAACCTAATAAATTTTTAAATACAAATTCTATTCTTGTTTTTTTATAGTAAAAGATCTTTTGGCACTATATTCTACTTTAATTAAAATGAGTTTTGCTTAATTTTATTAGTAAAAACATTAGAGAACCATCCTCTTAGTTTTAAGGATTAAATAAAAAAGAGGGTTTTCGCCCCCTTTTCTACATTAACCAAACACAAATTACTATGAAAATTATTTATCAATTTTGATGAAGCAAATGTACTGGAACATTTACACTCCCTCCAAGTATTTTTAGTTAAAAAATGTTAAATGATTGTTAAAAAATGTTAATTTTTAATAAATCAATTCATATATGCCTTATTTTGAGAATTTTGGTTTCCATAAATTTTTAATCCACCATTTAAACTTATTTCCTTAAATAAGCAAAACTTCTATTTTTAGCACCCTACGTTACAAACAACTCTTTTGCTCTTTCATTAACAGCTTGTTGACAGGCATAAGCATTTATATGTATTTATCTGCCATGCTTTCTATAAACACAGTCGCAAATTGTTCTTTTTGAAAAGGGGTTTCCATTGTGTGTGCTTCTGTTATCTTTATATAAGAAGTATATATGGAGTTTTTTTTATATGTTAACAAATGTTAAAAATTCTTAAAAAATGTTAAAATGTGTATTCCAATGATAAAAATGATAAGAGATGGAATTATATTTGCAGGACTAATTTAGTTTTATATAAATAAAAAAAACAAGATTTCAGGAAAACAATTTAAGTACGATTATAAATTTAAACCCAAAATCTATAGAAAAGAACATTTACACTTTGCTTTTAAATTAAAAATTCATAAAGGACAGTTCGACTGCGCTCACTGTCCAGTGGAAAAAAGCAAAGAAATGTTCTTTGACGTACTGAAAACATAAATTTTTTTAGCAAGCATTTCTAAAAAATGAAAGATTTGGATGATTTTTTTTCATTTCAACCCGATTTGAGATCAAATCAGGTTGACTTTTGGTAAAATCGCCCTGACTTTTGATAAAATCGACCCGATTTTACATTAAACCAACCTGATTTAATGTCAATCCAACCCGATTTGATGTCATTCCAACCCGATTTGACATCAAACCAACCCGATTTGATGTCAAATCAACCCAACTTTACCTCAAATCGACCCGATTTAAGGTAAAATCGCCCTGACTTTTGATAAAATCGTCCCGATTTGACATCAAATCAACCCGATTTAACATCAAATCAACCCGATTTGAGGTAAAATCAACCCAACTTGACATCAAATCAACCTGACTTGAGATCAAATCAACCCGATTTAACATCAAATCAACC
>DYDE01000035.1:0-17179 GCA_020718065.1 Marinifilum sp.
GTCGATTAACATTGTGACGATGTCAGATTACATTGTAACGATGTCGATTAACATTGTGACAATGTCAGGTTACATTGTAACGATGTCAGTTAACATTGTTACGATGTCGGGTTACATTGTTACGATGTCTGGTTACATTGTTACGATGTCGGATTACATTGTTACGATGTCGGGTTACATTGTTACAATGTCGGTTAAAATCGTTACGATGTCGGTTAGCATCGTAACGATTACCATTAAAATTGCAAAAATGTTATTTAAAATACTTTAAGAGATGGCTTATTATCTATGCCTTACAGGCAATTGTTTTATTTTTCTCATATTCTTTCTATTGATATTAAAGTACTGTGGGCTATTTTATGCTGTCCTTTCCCCGTAGAGAGAATAATATTAATATAAGGAGGGTTCTGAAAATTAAGTTTTCCCGCAGATTTCGCTGATTTTCGCAGAATAAATAACACTACGTATTGAAAATCAATCTGCGAATATTTGAGAAATCTGCGGGAGAGAAAGCAGCTATTTTGTTTTCTTTCTGTCTAAATGTTACTGTATAAGTCAGAGCTAATAAAAATTAGTAATACATCCAATACCCTTTAAAGTTCCCTTTCGAATTATATTCAATGGCAGGAAAAGGCAACTTAATAAAGACCATGGCTTTAAATACTTTTTTTAGAAATTTAGAGTTGGTTTTTATTTTTGTCCAATCGACATCTAATGATAACAAATATTGACGGTATCTGATTGTTTCAGGAATTTTAACCCCTCTATACGAATACATATTTTTAAACTCACCATACATGCCATTAGCACCATATCCCACAGCAATGTTCAACCATTGGGGAAATTTATTTATGGTAGTTAATTTGCTGATCGGAGCAGACAGCCAAAAAGTGTATCCATTATAATCGTCGGTTAGCCTTTCGAGATGTGTATTTTCAAGATAACCATTTGCCTTATCTGCATAGGGCGATTCCCAATAACTAAACTTATATTTAATCAATTGTTCATCAAACAAAAGTAAATTTAAATAATGCAACAAAAAAGGTGTTTTTATTAACAATGCGCGTTAATTATTATTTATTTTCTATAATTCGCTGAAATGAAGAACAATAACAACAAAATAAAGTAATCAACAATAAAATGTTTATAATTAATTGTTTTTTAACAACTAATACCTTTCTCTTTTATAAAAACAAAGATTGAATTGTTTGTTTTCAATTGAATATACTGTTTATAAACTGAGATGAAAATTAAAACTACAATAAATGGTAACCGTATTTTAGACAGTTCAGTGAACACTCCTAATATTATTGATATACTATTGACAATAAACAATAAGGAGTATCTTTCTGTTCATTATAAACTAGTTAATAATAGTGTCGTTGAAAGTGACACATTGAAATAAACAGAAGAGCAAATATTAATGCATAGATTAAGTGACAATGACATTAAAAATGGCAAGATAATTTCTCAAAGCCAATTGGACAAAAAAGATTTGCAATGGTTAAAAGAAATATAGTTTGGACAGAAACAGCTGCCAAACAAAGAAGAGAGATTTTGCAGTATTGGACTAGGCGAAATGGGTCTGCAAGTTTTGCAGAGAAATTTATTTAATAGACTGCAAATCATTTGAAAATAATTTTAAAAATCCAGAATCATTTAAAACTACTTCCTATCCAGAAACAAGAGAAGCTGCAATGGTTCATTTCAGTATATTTTACAAAGTTACCGATGATCTACAAATCATTACTGCATTTTGGGATAATCGTCAAGATCCTAAAAACTTTTAGTAATTATAAAGAAATAGCTCCCTGCTTGGTGATTTCGAAAACACAGCGATGATGTTTCTTCGGCTTCGATTAGCTTTCTGTAATGATTACTTTGACTCAGGAGCTAGAAGAAATAAAAACAAATCAAACCTTCACCCCCATCACCAAAATATCATCTGTTTGCTCGGTATCTTTGCGGAAATCATGAAAGAAATTTTCGAGGGCAATACCTTGTTCTTGCATGGGTAATAGCTGAAGGGACAATAATAATTCTTTAAAACGTTTACGATTGAGTTTGTTTTTATCATCTCCTCCAAACTGATCGGCAAAACCATCGCTGAAAATATAGATATTATCTCTTTCGTTCAAAGAGAAAGTATGATTGGTAAATGGCTCTACTATTTCACTAATACCAATAGATTGTTTATCAGCTTTTGTTTCTATAAATTCATCGTTCTTTATTAACCACAAAGGATTTTTTGCTCCTGCCCATTCCAGTGTTTTGGTTTTGGTGTTGAGTACACATAAAGAAAGATCCATTCCGTCTTTTATTTCATCTTCGCTTTTTGAAAAGCTTTCAAAAACAATTTTTGCAGTTTTATCAAGAATGTCTGATGGCTTGAAGAGGTTAAATTCACGTACAGCTCGATTAAGTGCATTGTGGCAAACAACACTTACCATTGCACCAGGAACGCCATGACCTGTAGAGTCGCAGGCAGCAAACAGAACCATGTCATCAATAGTTTCAATCCAATAAAAATCACCAGCAACTATGTCTTTTGGTATGTAAACAATAAAAGAATTACTAAGGTACTTTTTTACAATTCGGGAAGGAAGAAGAATTGCTGTTTGTATGCGTAAAGCATATTGTATTGAAGAAGTTATTTCTTTGTTTTTTTCTTCAATTAAATGTTTTTGTTTTTCTACCTCTTTTTTCTCTGCCTCTAATTCTTCAGTACGTTCAAAAACCTGTCTTTCCAGTTCCCTGTTACGTTGAATTATATTTGAATCAATAGTATGTTCACCTTCTTTAAGCCTGTAATCAGGATTTGAACCATGAACATGAATAACCCACCATTGGTCATTTTCTTTTTTGAAGATGGTGGTGATTCTAATTCTATCCTTTAATATTTTTTCATTTACATTTTTCACCCACAATGTATCGCATTCTACCCATGCAACATTATCAATAATATGAATATTATGCCATAAGATTTGAATAATAAATGAATCAGGATATTGATCAATCCCTTCCTGATTCATCTCTCGATACTTTTCAATACCAACAGCACGTTCGTATTGACCTGTTCCAAAAAAAGTAACATCAGGAGAAACTACAGAAAAACGCAAATCCAAATCTCGTTTGGCCAATCCATTCCAAAAAATATGATGGGTATCTAATATTTTCTTTTCTTCCTGATTCACAGTTTTCAATATTTAAATACAAAGTTCTGATTTTAATTTAAAATATTGAAATTTTAAGTAGAAAAGATTATTATAAATCAAAGAATAATTTTATTCTTTGATTATAAAAGAATAGCATCATAATTTCTTTATATTATGATGCTATTAATAAGCTTTGAAAAATGATTTTTAACTATTTTATATCTTTAGCAGCTTTTCTAAGTTTACTTTTTCTAATACTCCTTTTTAATATATATAAACCAACAAGCAATAATACAAAAAGCCACCAGATCATAAATAATCCTACAGTTATATCTTCTACAACTCCCCAGCCTATTTTAATAGAATTCCATATACGAAGGAAGAATCCTGGTTTCTGTTCCTTAATATTATCAAAGTTTTCTAAAACAGTACGTTTAACTACCTCGCGCTGATAAATATTCATTTTTACAGTACTAAAAGCAACCTGATCGCTTAAATTCATGTTTGAAGTTTTATAAAAATCAGATTGTTCTTGTTTATTTAACAGTTTTTCTTCAGCATTGAGAATATCATTAAGTTTTTTATCTTTATTGTCAATAGCATCTGTGATTCTTTTCTGATTTTTTTCTATTCTTTTCTTGTTTAAATCGTTTGAGAACATCAACATACTCACATCATCTGCTTTAATAATTTTAAAATCAAGAAAATCTATAAGCTTTTCAATGTCTTTCAACAAGCTATCTAATGAAGTATTTGGAACTCTTAAGTTTATTTCATTATTTACAGTATAAAAAACGGTTTCTAATGTAGAATCAGTAGAAATATTCTTTTTTCTGCTACCGGTAACGGAACTACTTAAATGGCTATATGTAATAAATCCATCGTATTTTGCTGTTAATAGTTCAATATCACTACTGGCTTTTCTAACATCTTTAACCTGATATTTCATTTCTGCAGTCCTGACAAATTTCCTTTTTAATTTGGTGGTGGTATCTCCTGTTATATATTCATCCTTATTGTTCTTCTTTTCTTTTTGCTCCTCTTGCTCATTAGATGTCATACTTGGAGCATCATTTTTGCTGATATTATAATCTGAAGTTTTTTTATTAAATTCTTCTTTACTGCTCTTATTTTGAGAGCATGAGAATACAAATAAACATATTAGTACTAATAAAAAACATTTGATTTTCATAAGATTTTGGTTTTAAGGTTAGACAATAATTGAAGAAAAAAATCTAATTCCATTAAATTCTTACCAAAATTAAAGAATTTAAATTTGAAAAGTGAAGTTTAAAAATAAATATTTGTTGATTTGTTATTGTAATGTTAATAAATCAGTTTAATTATTAATTTTGTGAAACAAATTCAATAACTAAATGGAATACAGACAAAATGAGCAGTTGCAACTTGCTAATGAATTTATTCAATTTACAAATAAAAATGTTTTTCTTACAGGTAAGGCAGGTACAGGAAAAACAACATTTCTTCATAATCTTAGAAAAATAACACCTAAAAGAATGGTGGTAGTTGCTCCAACAGGCGTAGCTGCTATTAATGCAGGTGGGGTTACCATTCATTCTTTTTTCCAATTGAGCTTTGCTCCAACAATACCAGAAATAGCACTTCCCAGAAATAATAATATACAAAAACCAGAGTTTAACAGGAAGTTTAACAGAGATAAAATAAGACTTATCAAATGTATTGACCTACTCGTGATTGATGAAATTAGCATGGTTAGGGCAGATATTTTGGATGCTGTTGATGAAGTTTTGCGAAAGTACCGCAACCGTTATAAACCATTTGGTGGGGTACAATTATTAATGATTGGCGATCTGCATCAGCTTTCACCTGTTGTTAAAGATGCAGAATGGAGCATCTTAAAACCTTATTACGAAAGTCCTTATTTCTTTGATAGTCTTGCCCTCAAAAATACCAATCCAATTTGTGTTGAATTAAAAGAAATATTCCGGCAATCTGATACTGATTTTATTGAGCTACTCAATAAGGTAAGAAAAAATACCATTGATGACCAAACAATCAATGAACTAAATGCACGTTATATTCCCAATTTTAAACACAAAGATGAAGAAAGATATATTACTTTAACCACTCATAATGCAAATGCTTATGAAATAAATCAGGCAAAACTGAAAGAAATAAAATCTGGGTCACATTTTTTTAATGCAGAAATATCGGGAGATTTTCCACCATTTAATTTTCCTACCGAAGAAAAACTTGAATTAAAAGTTGAATCGCAAGTGATGTTTATTAAAAATGATCTTTCTGCTGAAAAACGCTATTATAATGGGAAAATAGGAAAGATTACCCGTATTGAAGAAGATGTTATTTATGTGAAATGTCCAGGAGAAACAATAGAAATAGCTGTAAGTCCTGTAGAGTGGGAAAATGTTAAGTATTTTCTTAATGATGAAACTAAAGAAATAAACGAAGATAAGGTTGGTAGCTTTATCCAGTATCCACTTAAATTGGCATGGGCAATTACAATACATAAAAGTCAGGGACTTACTTTCGATAAAGTTATTATTGATGCCAATGCTGCTTTTGCTTTTGGTCAGGTGTATGTGGCTTTGAGTCGTTGTAGAACTTTAAGGGGCATTGTATTAAGCAGTCCTATTTCTGTTTCAGTAATTAAAACAGATAATACCGTATTAAACTACACAGAAGAAGCAAAACAAAATGAACCAGGACAAGAAAAACTGTTTGAATCTAAAGTTCTCTTTCAACAGGATTTAATTTTCGAATTGTTTGATTATAAATTGACCAAGTACCGCTTTGATAATCTTATAAAAATAGCCAATGAGAATAAAAATATAATAGAAGCAAGTCTCATTACAGATATAATTGCAAAAAGAGAAATTTGCGAATTGGAAATATTCCAGATAGCTGATAAATTTAAAATACAATTGAAAACTTTGATGAATTCCAATATACTTCCTGAAAAAACACCTGAAGTGCAAGAAAGAATAAAGAAAGCAAGTACTTATTTTATTGAGAAAATAGAAAAGCATTTGTATTTATTTACCAAAAACCTAATTATTGAAACGGACAATAAGGCTGTTAAGAAACTGATGATAGAGGCAGTTGAGGGATTGCAGAAAGAAGCATTTATAAAATCTTCTTGTGCCAAGATATGTGTTCAAGGTTTTGATACTATTAAATATCTTAAGTGCAGAAGTAACGCTGATGTTGATTTCCGACTTTCAAACGTTCAAAAATCTAAATCACAAAACCAAATACAAGTTTCAAAAAACATTGAACATTCCTATTTATATGTTTTGCTAAAGCAATGGTGCAAAAATCTGGCTGATGAAAATGATTTACCTACCTATATGGTTTTACCTCACAAATCAATATTAGAATTGGTAAAACATTTGCCTACTTCGCTTAAGCAATTAAAAACAATAAAAGGAATTGGACAGGCAAAAATTAATCAGTTTGGAGAAGATTTAGTTTCTATGATTAAAGAATATTGCGAAGATAATCACATAACTCCTCCCAAATTGGAAATTCAGGCAGAGAAAAAGAAAGAAAAGAAAACAAAAATAGATACCAAAAAGATAAGTTTTGATCTTTACAAATTAGGAAAAACCATAGAAGAAATAGCAAAAGAACGAAATTTCACAAACGGGACCATCGAAGGACATCTTGCAGAATATGTTGCAAAAGGTGAAATTAAGGTTGAGGCTTTTGTAACAAAAGACAAATTGCTTTTGATTGAAAAATACATTAAAGAAAACCCCACTAAATCGATAGGGGAGATTAAGTTTGCACTTGGGGATGTTGTTACTTTTTCTGATCTGAGATTTGTAATAAAGTATTTGGAAGGGGAAAAAAATAAGGAGATTAAATAAGTTGAGGAGCACAGCGTTTCACAGAGTTGAAGCACAGCGTAACACTGAGAAATTCTTAATGTAAAACTGTGCTTTGCTCAGTGCTTCTTTATACTAATAAAATAATAAAGATTGATTAATACTCAGAGCAACTCTGTGCCACTACTCAGTGCTCCTAAATAAAAAAAATATGGAAATAAACGAAATAACCCAACAAATTCTTGATTGTTCATTCAAAATACATACCAAACTTGGTAGTGGATTGCTAGAAAAAGTATATAGGGAATGCCTTGCATACGAACTGAAAATGGCAGGATTGCAAGTAGAACAAGAAAAGCCAATGCCTCTTATATATAAAGAAGTGAAACTTGATTGTGGTTATAGAATCGATATTCTGGTGGAAAAACAAGTAGTAGTGGAGTTAAAAGTAGTAGAAAATTTTGCAGAAGAACATATTGCTCAAACATTAACATACTTGAGATTATCAGGTTGTAAAGTTAGTTTGTTAATTAATTTTTACAAAAAATCTTTAAAAGATGAAATCAAACGACTTATATTGTAAAATTCTTTAAAATAAAAATTTCATACGCTTTATTGCTTAAATTCATTTTAAACTTAGAAGTCATTAAAATTGTATTTTTGTGAAACAAAATAAAACATAAAATCATGAAAAAAATTATATATATTATCATTGCTATATTTCTGACGCAATGTACTACTAACCCTGAAAAATCGTTTAATTTTGAAATACCTTTTGAGAAATCGAAAGAAACCGAAACAGCTACTTATGAACAAACTGTTGAATATTGCAAGAAATTAGCAGATGCTTCACCTTGGGTCAAATATGAAGTGTTTGGACAAACATCACAAGGTAGAGACTTGCCTATGTTGATTGTAGATAAGACTGGAAATTTTTATCCAAGATCAGTAAGAAAAACTGACAATGCTGTTTTGTTGATACAAGCAAATATACATCCAGGTGAACCAGATGGTAATGATGCAGGTATGATGTTGCTGAGAGATATTGTTATCACCAAAGTGAAGGAAGCTTTGCTCGACCATGTTACTATTCTTTTTATACCAGCATTGAATGCAGATGGGCTTGCAAGATTTAATCCTTATAACCGTATTAACCAGAATGGACCCAAAGATATGGGTTGGAGAACCAATGCAACAAATCTTAATTTAAACCGTGATTTTCTAAAAGCAGATGCACCCGAAATGCAGGCATGGTTAAAAGTTTATAATCAGTGGCTTCCTGACTTTTTTGTGGATTGCCATGCAACAGACGGAGCTGATTATCAATATGTGGTTACTTATGCACTCGACTTAACAAGCAATGCAACTCAAGAATTAACAAAATGGGAAAAAGATGTTTATTTGAAAGAACTTGATAGTAAGATGCTGGATAAAAAATATCCTATTTTTCCTTATGTTACTTTCAGACGGTGGCATGACCCAAGAAGCGGATTGGTTGCAGGATATTCAAACCCTATGCTTTCTACAGGTTATTGTGCTGCACAGAACAGACCAGGTTTGTTGATAGAAACACATATGTTGAAACCATTTAACCAAAGGGTGTGGGCTACTTATGAAGTGATTAAAATAACATTGGAAATTCTAAACAAGGAATATAAGAACTTAACAGCTATTGTAAAAAATACAGATAAATATGTTTCATCAAAAGAATTTAGAAATAATGATTTTGCACTTGGTTACCGTGCAAATAATGATAGTGTAATGGTTGATTTTCTTGGATTTGAATATGATATAGTTACAAGTGATTTGACCGGTGGACCTTGGTTTCAATATCACAATGACAAACCTAAAACATTTCAAATTCCATATTATAACAATTTAACACCAACCATTAATGCCAAGCTTCCGGAAGCTTACATTTTACCACCAGAATGGCAGGATATTATAAAGCGAATATCTTTGCATGGTATTAATTATACAGCTATCAGAAATGCTAAAGAGATTGAAGTTACATCATTTAAATTTAAAAATGTAACATTTGGCGGTGGTTCTCCTTTCGATGCAAGTGGTCCAAGAGAAGGACGATTTACTACTGCTTTTGAACTGGACACAATAAAAGTGAAAAGAATCTATCCTGCAGGTTCTGTCATCATCGATATGAATCAGCGTTCTGCTAAAGTTATTGCAAATTTGCTAGAACCTAAGGCACCATCTTCATTTGTATTCTGGGGATTCTTTAATTCCATTTTCGAACAAAAGGAATATTCCGAAACTTATGTAATGGAAAAACTGGCAAGAGAAATGCTAGCCAAAGACAAAGAATTACAAAAAGAATTCGATTCGATAAAAAAGGAAAACCCTGATTTTGCAAATAACCAATGGGAAATATGTAATTGGTTCTATTCAAAATCACTTTGGTGGGATTATAAAAAAGATGTTTATCCGGTAGGAATGATTTTTGAAAGAGGAGTAGTTGAGGAGTTGAAGAAATAATAAATGGTTTTAAATGTTAATTTTTAACTTTTATTCTTTTTAACTTTTTTATAATAAATAAGGTTATGAATTAATAAAATTTGTTCTTTGTTGTTTAAAGTAATACTTTTACCACTTACAAAATATAAAAAAAAATGAAACGCTTTTTTCTACTCATTAGTTTTGTGATTCTTTCGAATTTAATTATTTATGCACAGTCTTGTTGGCAATGGCAAAATCCTTTACCGCAGGGGAATGATTTAAATTCTATTTTTGTAATTGATGCGAATACTGCATATATTGTTGGTGAACATGGCTCAATTATAAAAACTACAGATGGAGGATTAAATTGGATAATGCAAACAAGTGGATCAAATTATGATTTAGAATCAGTTTTTTTTGTTGATGCGAATACTGGCTTTGCTGTTGGAGGAAAAAACATTAACAATAGCTCATGGCCAGGAACTATTTTAAAAACAACCAATGGTGGAAATAGTTGGGAAACACAAATAAGTGGAACAATTGGATACATGAAATCAGTTTATTTCACTGATCTAAATAATGGTTATGCTGTTGGCAATTCTGGTATATTATTTAAAACAACCAATGGGGGAGCAAATTGGAATAGCCAAACATCTGGTACTACTACTGGCTTATCTTCAATATATTTTACAAATAACAATACTGGTTATATAGTAGGTAGTCTTGGAGTTATTTTAAAAACCACCAATTCTGGAACAAACTGGATCACACAAACCAGTGGAACATCAAATTTATTAGAATCTATTTATTTTATAAATGCGAATA
Source organism: Marinifilum sp. (assembly GCA_020718065.1). Lineage (GTDB taxonomy): Bacteria > Bacteroidota > Bacteroidia > Bacteroidales > CG2-30-32-10 > CG2-30-32-10. The sequence continues at coordinate 10,265 of DYDE01000035.1, forward strand.
CTGGTTATATAGTTGGTTACAATGGTACAATTCTTAAAACAACTAATAGTGGAACAAACTGGACAGCACAAATATCTGGAGCAACTAATTGGTTCTATTCTGTTTATTTTGCTGATGCTAACAATGGTTATATTGCTGGTTCGAGTGGTAAAGTTCTGAAAACAACTAATGGCGGGATGAACTGGATAACTTGTGCAATGGGAACCTCATCTAGTATGCAGTCTGTTTGTTTTATTGATGCAAATAATGGATACACTGTAGGTTATGCTGGGGGAATTTATAAAACTACTAATGCAGGATCAACATGGGTAGCACAGTTAGATGGAATTACAGATGACTTTCTTGATGTTTTTTTTATAAATGATATAGGATATGCTGTAGGAGGGTCATGTTATGAAGGAGCAATTATAAAAACAACCAATGGTGGAACAAATTGGGCAGCACAAACATGTGGGACAACCAGTTGGTTATATTCTGTTTATTTTACTGATGCTAATACAGGCTATTCTCTTGGTAGTTATGGTACTATTCTTAAAACTACTAATGGGGGCGTAAATTGGACAGAACAGACTAGTGGAACGACAGATGCTTTACTTTCAGTTTGTTTTGTTGATGCAAATGTAGGCTATATAGCTGGAGGTGTAAATGATATCATTAGTTCCGGAACAATTCTCAAAACTACCAATGGGGGAACAAACTGGATAAATCAAAATGTTAATACAACTGAAATTTTAAATTCGATTTTTTTCATAGATGCTAATACAGGTTATGCTGTTGGAGGTAGATACAATGATGGAATATGTTTGAAAACTACAAATGGAGGATTAAACTGGTCATCAACTACCGTAATTAGCGGATCTACATATGGGTTGCTTTCAGTTAAATTTACTGATTTGAATACTGGTTATGCAGTGGGTTTTCGTGGTAATATTTTTAAAACAACAAATGGGGGAGTTAATTGGGCATTACAAACCAGTGGAACTATAATGGATTTAGTATCTGTTTTTTTTACTGATGCCAACATAGGATATGCTGTTTCAATGTATGGCCCCATAGTAAAAACAACCAATGGGGGGACAAACTGGATAGTTCAAACATGTCCTACAGCTATGGGTTTGCGATCAATCTTTTTTATTGGGAATAATATTGGTTATCTGGTAGGTGATGGTGGAAAAATTCTAAAAACTACTACAGGAGGTAGTTATATTAACGAATCCCTTAACACTCAGAAAGAAAATAATTTAAAAATTTACCCCAACCCCAATAATGGTGAGTTTTCTATTGAGTTTGATAATCCCAACAATATGTTGTTGCAAATAAGTATTACAGATATAGCTGGCAAAAATATATTTCAAACAACCAGCAAGCAGGAAACTTACAAAATTAATAGTTATATATTAACTGCCGGAGTATATGTTGTAAAAGTAATGGGAGATAACAATTGTCAGGTTGGGAAATTATTGGTTGAATAGAAATTCTATCTAATCTTATTTAATTATTCCCCAAAAGATTCAATATCAAATATTAAATTATGACTCATATTTAAAAATAAGGAATTGATTATTGAAGACCTAAATGAAAAGATACGCTAAAGCAGACAATCATAGGTTCATGCAACAATACAACTTGCTTGTCATTTTTTATTTTTTCTATATCATTATAAAAAGCTTTAGAACGGAATGGTAAGAATAAATCTAAATCAACTCCATTCTGATTTTTATCACCATACCTAAATGCAAAACCAATACCAATGGATGGTCCATAATAAGACTTATTGTATTTTTCTGTTAGGATATTATCACCTTTGGCAAAAATTAAACCGTTATAACCATAAACAATTTTAAAATTGGGTCTTATTTTTTTATTTGCTGGAAGCCAGAAAAAATTTAATCCTAAACCTGCATTTAAATTTAAAAGATTATAGCCCCCATGTATTGCAAAAGATACATTTTTTATTGGTTCATGAGAAATACTCACCCCATATCCTCCATAATTAATACCAATTCCAACCCCTAATTCGGTTTTATTGGATTTAACCTGAGCATTAGATAATATAAATGACAAAAGAAAGAAAATAAGAATAATTGTTTTTTTCATGTGTTTATTTTTTTAATTTTATTTAAAGTACACATGGAATGCCCTTTAAATAATCATCTCGCTTGTTATGCTATAATTTTATGGGCATTTCATAGTTTTTATAACAAAGTAGATGTATTTTCAGTTCTTTTTATAACTATTGATTGAAAGACTGGATTGTATATGTTAATTCTACTCCTTTTTCAATTGTCCCATCTGGTAACTTTTCTAAATGGCGAAATTTCTTATATATCATTCCCACATTCTTTGCATAGATTTCAATCTTGTAATCATCAAGGATAAGGTTTAACTCTTCTTTTTGAATAACGGTGATAGTGGAATCGAAATGATGCAAAACAATATCATTAGGTTTATGTATGTTGCTGTATTTATATGTTTCAGGGTCTAGATAGTTATATTTATTTCCATTCCATTCCTGCCTGCTTTTAACAGGGAATATCAGTTTTATATATCTTACATTTTCTTCTACTTTCTCTGCTGTTGATGAGGTGCGATTAGAATACCAAACATCCTGAATATTCCATTGAGAAGTATCATTTGCTCTTCTATAACGTTCGAGGCGTTGGGTGTTTCTGCCCTGGTTGTCGATAAAATCAGATTCGATAACTTCTTTTATCTGGTAATTAAAAGTATCAATTGTGCCTGTAAAATCATTGTAAACAATTGAATCTACTTTATAAATAATAAAGTTGCCAACCTTTACAGGGTAATATCCATAACCAACATCAACAGCTTCTTCTACCTTATTTTTTTTGCAAGAAATAATAAGAAGACCTGTTAGTAACAGAATTAAACCTAAGTTAATATATGTAATTTTACTTTTCAAGAATATAAAATTAGTGATAATATTTAGTATGAAATATTTATTTTTCACATAGCTTATTTAGCCTTTAGATTTTTTGATTTCTTTATTATACAATCATATTTCACTTACCTATAGTCTGATAGTCTATTAGACTATTAGTGAATACCTCTTAATTTCATATCATTTATTTTTGCTTGCAACTGATCATTTAAGGTTTTATTTCCTTTTGTGAAAAGCAAAGTTTTATTATATAATGCAAAAGCTTCAGGAAAGTTGTTGAGTTTTTCCATAAAGGTAGCTCTTGCAATTAACACATCAGCATAATAGCTTCGAACATAGTTTGCCATTCTGTCCTCTGGTAATTCAGGATTGGTGAAGCTAAAAAAATTAAAATCATCGTATTTAACTGGAGTAATTGAAGGCATTTTCTTTGTTAATTTATAGACAGCAATTACCGGTTCTAACTGATAGTCTCTTAATATATTTTGCTGAGGTAAATAGGTAAAGTAAATATCTTTTCCACTTGCATAGGCTGTGTCGATGATGGCATTTATCATATTGATATAATTATATTCAATGAAACCTCCATCATAAGGTTTTTTAGCTTCAAAAGGAGCTACTGCTTTCAGAAAACCTTCAAAAGCTATTTTGGAAGGAGTATAAATTTCTTTGTTATAATGGTTTTTTATACCATCAATATACCAGCTTCTTTTTAGTAACATTTGGTCAATAACAACTACATCATGTCTTTTCTTTTCTACATTTTGATAATAGAAAAAAGGAAATCCAAATGGATCCCAATTATAAAAAACAATTGCATTTTTACCAGCAATTTTAAAAATGTTGTTGGTATATTCTTCGGGATACTTGTATTTACTCATATCCACTTCTTTGTATTTAAAGCTGCAACTTAAAATAGCAAGGGTAACTACTGTAAAAGAAATGGCATAATAGAGCTTTTGTGGAGCTTTAATGAGGGTAATTAAATAAAATAATCCTATTCCCATTAAAATAGAAATAAACATATAAGATGGAATATAAAAAACCGAAACCAAAGCTCCATTTTCCATTGCAGCAAAACCATTCCCCCTTACATCAAAATCGGTCATGTAGGTTGTAATCGGAATACTGAATAATAAAAACACAATACCAAACCAGAATAACTTTTTATTGTTCCTATATAAAATCACCAATCCGATAACAGCAAAAATCAGAATAACAGGCAACCATTGACTTGATAATAATTTCGAAAAATAATAAGATAGTTCAGCAAAAAACTTATCACTACTTTGATGTTCATCAAATTGATATTGACTTCTGGTAATGGTACGGACAAAATTTGTGTAGTTTTCGGGGTTTCCCCAATCCATTACAGGATTTCGGGAAGAAGCCAGAGGCAGATACAAAAAAGGAGTGAGTCCAAGAATGAAAAAAGCAACTGTTTTTAACATTAGTTTAATGTTTTTCAATACTTTCCAATCAACAAACAATACCAATACTCCAAAAACCGGTATCAACATCATTGAAGTGGTGTGGTTGGTAATGGTTAAGCCAAGTATAAGAGAAATAAATAAGAAATACCTGGTTCTGCCTGCCTGAGTTTCCTGACGTTTCCATAATAATGCAAGCAATATGAATAATCCAACAAAGAAATTGTTTAACCCATAAACTTCTGTTATAACAGATTGTTCCCAGTTTTCTGTAGAGATACCAAAAAGTATGGCTGTCGTTAGTGCAATAGCGTATTTTAAAATATTGAGTGTTTTCTCTTCGGCATTTTTCCAGAATTTTGTTTTAATAAATAATTCTTCGATAAAAAGTACAGTAGCATAACAAATAAACAAGGTTGAACATGATGTAAGAAATGCTGACATCATATTAAGCCTGAAAGCGATGCTACCAATTGGAATTAAAGTGAATATTTTGCCAAGCATGGTGAATAAAGGATAACCAGGTTCATGAGGAACTCCCATACCATAAGCGGCAGCGATCAATTCTCCACTATCTTCAAATGTAACGCTGGGAGCCAATGTCATTAAGTAAAGAATGAAATTTACAAGAAAAGAAAGACCAAGGGTTATGAAAAACCACTTGTTTTTGTTTGAAGGGTAAATGACCTTTTCGAGAAGGGATGGTTTTTTAATGGCTTCTTTCTTTGTAGGTTGCTTGGTGATTTTTGATTTCATACGTTTGTTATTATTTAATTCTTATTTAACTCACCACAGAGACACTGAGAACACTGAGTTACACGGAGATTATTCTTTTGGTAGCTTCGCAAACTCTTCTGTAACAAGTGATACTAAATGGTCTTTGATGTTTTCACAATTAAAATTTATAAGTAATCCTTTTGGTTTTTCTGTTAGTCTCAAATAGGATAACAACTGCGCTTTGTACAAAGGAATCATCTGTTCTACTGATTTTTCCTCTATAACAATTAAGTCATTCACAAGTATATCTAGTTTTAATTTACCTCCCATGTTTTTTCCCTTGTAAAGTATGGGAACATATATTTGTGATTTTATAGAAAGACCAATACTTGTCATTTCATCGATGAAGCAAGGTTCATATACCGATTCAAGCAATCCTGGCCCAAGATTTCTGTGAACCTCAATGGCACAACCAATTATCTTGTAAGAGATTTCATTTATATATTTTTGTGTAACAATCATTGTTTATAAGTGATGTGTCTTTTTAATATTAATTCTCTGTGCTTCTCCATGACTTTTGTGTCACCTTGATGATTTTCTCTGTGTTTCTCTATGCTCTCCGTGTCTCTGTGGTGAATGTTGTTAAACAATAATTCCTCCACCCACTACATCATTTCCTTCATAAAACACTGCAGATTGTCCTGGTGCAATGGCAGAAACATCCTCAGAAAAACTTACTTTAATAAGTTGATCTTCCATTTTTATTTTACTGTTGGTGCCTTTATCTTTGTATCTGACCTTGGTTAATACTTCCATATCTTTTTTAATCTCCCCATATTTGATTAAATTAAAATCTCTGATAAGCATTTCATTTTTATTTAGTTCTTCTTTTGTGCCAAGAACCACTGTATTCGTTTCAGGTACAATCTTATTTACATATAGGGGAGAACCTACAGCTATTTCCAAACCTTTTCTTTGCCCTATTGTATAGAAAGGAAAACCTTTATGTTTCCCAAGTATTTTACCATCAGTAGAAACAAAATTGCCTTCAGCATATTTTTCATATAAACCCGGTATTTTACGGTTTAAATAACCACGGTAATCATTGTCGGGTATAAAACATATTTCATAGCTCTCACTCTTTTGGGAGAGGTTTTTATAACCATTCTTTTCTGCAATCTCTTTGATTTGCGTTTTGTGGTATGCACCCAAAGGGAATAATGTCCTTTTAAGACTATCTTGAGTTAAGCCCCATAGCACATAGGACTGATCTTTGTTGTCATCTAAACCTTTAGAAAGGACATAACGGTTGTTTTCCTCTCTTACTTGTGCATAATGACCAGTAGCAATGTATTCGCAATTTAGCTGATCTGCTTTTTTTAACAGCGCATCCCATTTAATATGGGTGTTGCATAAAACACAAGGATTAGGGGTTCTGCCTGAGAGATACTCATCAACAAAATTTGTTATGATATGTTTATTGAAGTCTTCTCTTAAATCTAAAACATAATGTGGAAATCCCATATTAACAGCCATCAGTCGGGCATCGTTGATAGAGTCCAAACTACAACAACCGGTTTCTTTGGTAGAGCCACCCGAGGAAGCATAATCCCAAACTTTCATGGTGATGCCAACAATTTCATATCCTTCTTCGTGTAACAACATCGCAGCAATAGAACTGTCGATGCCACCACTCATTGCCATTAAAATTCTTCCCTTCTTTGACATTGTTTGTTTATTTATGCAAAAATAATTAAAATAAGTGAATAGAGAAAAGTGAAAAGAGATTTCAATTGTATTAGGTTTCTACTAATAAGCGAGGTGGCTCTGTCAGTTTATTAAATGGATTATACAAGAAAGTAAACA